>JAJYNT010000353.1 GCA_021786215.1 Chloroflexota bacterium
CCCCTTCGCTAGGGGCAAATACCGGCTAGCCCAAGGTCTCCAGGAAGTCAGCTGCCACGTCCACAATCTTCTTATGGAGCACCAGGTCCAGTAGCCGGTCCTTCACCTCCCTCGGCAGCAACTCGATGGTCCCTGTAGTGGCTGTGTCGCACTTGGCCTTAGGAAAGCGAGCCAACAGGGCATCTCGCTGCTCCGCGGTGGTAGGAACCTGAATAACCTTGAGACCTGCCAGCACGTCCCTGGTCATCTCTGCCAAGCCGGCAGCCTTCAGCTTGTCAAAGCGCTCCTCGTTGATCCAAACGTTGATGGGAAACACTGCCTTGTCCATCTCCCGATCTCCTCCTAGCGATCAACTTCACTCGGCCGTCGCGGAGGCCGTCATGGGCGGGACCGTTATCACGGGATCCGCACGCTTCAGGTAGCTCTCGGTGACGAACGGCGATCCACTTCCATACTTTTCGGCGCACTCCATCAGGATGTCGAAGACCTCGGGCCGAAAGATGAGGCGAGGTGGCTTGACACCGTCTTCTATGATGCTCCTGATGAGGCTGCCACTGAACCTCTGTGCCTGCTTCGAGTGGCCGCACTGTTCTTCGTAGGCGATACCGGCGCACTCGGGGCAGTACCACCACTCCAGCGTCTTGACCGGATAGATGCCAAGGTCGGGGATCTCGTTGAAGATCCGATGGGCGGCGTAGGTGCCGTAGTAGGTTCCGACACCCGCGTGGTCTCGGCCGAACATGTGGTGGGTGCACCCAAGGTTCTTACGCACGATTGCGTGAAAGACCGCTTCCCGCGGCCCTGCGTAGCGCATGTCCCACAGAAGGAGGGAGGTCATGTGAATATCCTCTTTGAAGTATCCCGCCTTCCGCAGGGCATCGTGAGTCAGGATGATCGCCTCATCGATATAGTCGCCGACCCGCTTTTCACCGATCACTGGATTGACCAGTATTGCGTCGGCGTTGGCAGCAAACCAGGCGCCTTTCATCAACCACTCGTGTCCGGCGTGAGGCACGTTTCGGGTCTGGTGCGCCACGACTTTGTTCCAGCCTCGCTCGGCGAATCTCTGTCGGAGCGCCTTGGGAGGAAACCAGAAGTTGTCGAACGGCGGATTGATGATTGGCGGATTGACCAGGGTCACCGGACCGCCGACGAACTTGTCCTTGTATGCTCGCGTACGCTTGACCCCGGGATGTTTATCATCCGTGGTTCCATAAACCTGCCGCGCCATGAGATCTTTGTCGAAGGCAAAGATGTCCTCGACCTCCAGGGTAGCCAGGGGATTGTCCTGGTAGGTGAGAACCAGCACGTCCCCAATCTTCAACCCTGCCTCTCTGATTTCCTCATCAGACATGTCGAAGACTATGGGAATGCTCCAGACACAGCCGTTGGCCAGGGTCATGTCCGTGACTACCGACTCCACGTCTGCAGCGGTCATGAAGCCCTCGAGCGGGGAGAAGAACCCGTAGGCGATGTTGATGCATTCCCGTGCCAGTTGCCCCCGGATGGGCAGTTGCGTCAGCCCGTGGATCTCCTTCTGAGCTCGTGCCGGGTCGACCACTCGCTCGATCAGTTTGCCCCCGTGAGGAGACAGCGAGTTTCCTACCATGGTCACCTCCTTGTGCCGAAAGACGGCGAGATCCGGTCCGTGTGGCGAAATGTGGGCCGGGTGCTCGCCCGCTCTGCAGGTCGGCCGAGCCCAGGCCGCTCACTGGATGCATGAAGCATATTGCGCGTGCGTGCTCCAGAGAATCGGGTGGCTGACTAGGGTAAAGCTAAGGAGTATCTATATCTGGGGCATCGCAGTATCTATCTTGCTCCCCACCATATGGATGAACAGTTCCCGCCCCACCAGGGCGCGGGCTGGCCTGATGCTCCTTGATAGGTGGCGCAGGGTCGTGTAGAATCCTTACGAGTAAAGAGGAGGGTTCTACCCAATGGCAGATAGAGGGAAGCGCAAGGCCGAGACTGACGAATTTGAGGAAACCGGGCTTTCCGAGCTGGAGGAGCAGCAGACGGCGCTAGAACAGGAAGATGAGGAAGGGGTCACGGAAGTCGCCGAAGAGGCCCGCTACTTCGTCGATCCCCAGTGGTACGAACAGCGAGGGCTGGTGTTCAACGTGGTGGCCCAGGGCAGGCTCTGTTCGTCCTGTTCGGCTAAGCTGGGCACCTTCGTGGAGGAACGGTATCCGGTCATCGATCCAAAGACGAAGAGGGTGACCTTCGAATACCGCCGGGTCCCGTACGCTTCCAACCCATTGCCCATCATTCGTGATTGTTGCTCGAGGGCTCGGGATTACATAACCTCGGAGACGCCTCTCATGGAGGCGATCTTCCGGGTGTTCCTCGCCAACGGCAACCAGCCCATGACGACGACGACGGTCCGAGAACATCTGCTGACCTATCTACCGGAGATGGCAGCGCTCCGCTCGGACTATCGGGTTGAGCTGCTGGAGAGGCTGATCAAGGCCGACAGGGCGTACGGCCTGCGCGAGCACAAGGTGCCCGTGGGGGTCTAGGTAACTTTCGCGGGGGTGACGAAGGGAGCGGGGGCGGCGCGTGGGGAAGTTGCCCACGCGACCCACTTATCGAGCGCCGCCCCAAGAGACGGAATGGGAACGGCTACAGCTTCAGGCCCTGCAGGAAGGAGCGGAAGTCGTCGCGCAGATCCTGCCGCTTGAGGGCAAAATCCACGGTGGCCTGGAGAAACTCCAGTTTGTTGCCGGCGTCGTACCGTCTTCCCTCGAACTCCAGAGCCAGCACCCGTTGGCGGCCCATGAGCGACTTGATGGCGTCGGAAAGCCAGATCTCCCCGCCCTTCCCCTCAGGAGTCCTCTCCAACTCCTCAAAGATCTCCGGGGTGAGGACGTACCCCTTGACGGCTGCCAGGTCGGAGGGGGCGCTCTCCAGGGAGGGCTTCTCCACCAGATCCGTGACCTCGTACACCCTGTCGTCTATTGGGTTGGCGGCGATGACGCCGTACTTGGGTATGCTCTCTTGGGGCACCCGCATGACCGCCATGACGGAGCAGTGGTACCGCTCGTACACCTGAATCAACTGCTGCAGGCAGGGAACCTCGGCGTCAACAAGGTCATCTCCCCAAAGGACCGCGAAAGGCTCGTGGCCGATCACTTCCTTCGCGACTAGTACGGCGTGTCCGTTCCCAAGCGGCTGCTTCTGACGAACGTAGACAAAGTTGGTCAGCTCGGAGAGCCGCTCAACCTCTCGAAGCTCGTCGGTCTTGTTGCTCTGACGCAGGCGATGAGCCAGCTCGAAGGGGTAATCGAAGTGGTCCTCGATCGCTCGTTTGCTCTGCCCGGTTATGATGACGATCTGCTCGATGCCCGAGTCCACCGCCTCTTCGACGATGTACTGGATCACCGGCTTGTCCACGATGGGCAGCATCTCTTTTGGCTGGGCCTTAGTGGCCGGCAGAAAACGTGTACCCAGCCCCGCTGCTGGGATTACTGCTTTGCGAACCTTTTGCAAAGTGGCGGCCTCCTGAAATGCAGTAAATGTTAAGCCGATTTCTCCTCGATGTGGAGCTTGCGCTCATCAACCGTCATGCCATAAAACGAGATCATGGCAACGATGACGCCCGCGACCGGGACCGCGAAGATCGCCCCCCAGATTCCGGCCAGCTTGGCTCCGACTAGCAGGGCCACGAGCACAAGGAGTGGGTGCATCCCCACGGTCTTGCTCATCAGCTTCGGAGCCACCACATTGAGCAGCACCTGCTGTAGAAAAAGCAACAGCAGGAAGACCCACCAGACTCGATCCGGATGGACGAAGAGAGCAATGGCAACGGGAGGGATGATCGCCAATATGGGGCCGATGAACGGCACCATCATGATGGCCGTGGCGAAAATGGCCGCAACGGCCACGTATCCCAGATCGGCGACCATCATGATCGCGGCGGTCGCGCTACCATACACCAGTGCTTGGACCAGCTGACCGCGGATGAAGCCTCCGAAAGCCCGGTGGGTGCTGTAGAAGAGGTAGGTGACCTCGCCCCTTCGATCAGGAGGAACTGCCCGAAGTATGGCAGCGTTAAACTTTCCTCCGTCCAGCGCCATGTAGAAAGAGAACATCAGTACGACAACCAGGCTGAACAGGACCGAAGCGACTCCAGTGGCCAGGGCGAGGGCGTTGTTCACGATTAGCGGTCCGAGGGACGCGACGCGGCTCGCGGCGTTGCTGTAGTCCATGACGCTGGCGGAGCTCATGTCCAGCCCTCGGGCCGCCAATCCCTTCTGCAACGAGACGAGCCAGCTGGAGACGTTCGCGATATAGAGCGGGAGATTCGTGCCTATCTGGGAAACCTGCAGAGCGACTACCGGGACCAGGAGAAGGGTCAGCAGGCTGAGCACAATCAGGAGCCCCAGGTAGACAATCCCGACCGCGAGGCCCCTGTTGACTTGAGATCGGACCTCCAGGAAGTATGTTACCGGCTCCAGGGCGAAGGCCAGCACCCAGGCGAGCACGAGTAGCAGCAGTATATCGGCGAAGCGCACTGCCAGCTCCCACACCAGGTTTGCCAGGTAACTAGCGGCGATCGCCACAAGGAGAATGATCAAGATCTTCAGCCAGGGGTCTCTTTCCAAGAACAGAAGACTCCGAGTTACAGGTTGGTTGCGTAAATGGATTCTAGCACTGTCTGTGAGAGTTTTGCGAGAACTGCGGTGCTAGTCTCAAGCAATGGGCAGGTATCGCATTCTAGTAGCAGACCCCAACCCGGCGGTGCGCAAGCTC
>JAJYNT010000292.1 GCA_021786215.1 Chloroflexota bacterium
GGGCTTGGAAACCAAGGACACCGAGGAGGCCATCCGGCGGGAGTTGGGTGAGCCATTGGCACGAGTTGCCCAGATCGGCCCCGGTGGAGAGAAGCTGGTCCGCTTCGCCGCCATCATCAACGATCTCCGGGATGCTGTTGGGCGGACGGGCATGGGCGCCGTCATGGGCAGTAAGAAGCTGAAAGCGATTGCCGTGCGCGGCGACGGGAACGTGCAGGTTGCGGATCCCGGCCGGCTGCGATCTATGGCCAAACAGATGGCGAGCCAGGCAAGGGTCAAGGCCCGCGCCCTACACGAGTTCGGCACAGGCGCAGATATGGATGCCTTCAACCTGTCCGGCAACCTTCCGGCGCGCAACTTCCGGGACGGGTTCTTCCCGGAGGCGGAGGACATCTCGGCCATCAGGATTCGCGATAGCATGCGCATCGGGATGGAATCCTGTTACGCCTGCGCGGTGCGATGCAAGAAAATGGTCAAGTTGGAGTCCCCCTATCGGGTTGACCCGGCGTACGGCGGTCCGGAGTACGAAACCCTGGCATCCTTCGGCTCCGACTGCGGCGTCTCGGATCTCTCGGCCCTGGCGAGGGCCCACCACATCTGCCAGGCGAACTCCCTGGATACCATCTCGGCCGGTGCCGTCGTTGCCTTCGCCATGGAGTGTTACGAGCGGGGGCTCATCAGCAAGCAGGACGCTGGAGGGCTGGAGCTTAACTGGGGCGATCCGGATGCCATGCTGGGCTGCCTCGAGTTGATCGTGCAGAGGCGCGATGTAGGGGATCTGTTAGCAGAGGGCTCGAGGCGGGCGGCCGCTCACATTGGCCGAGGCGCCGAGCAGTTGGCCATGCAGGTCAAGGGCGTCGAGCTTGGGATGCACGAGCCGCGGCTCAAGCATGGACTGGGGCTCGGCTACGCTGTGGCCGCCCATGGTGGCGATCATGCCCTCGGGCTCCACGATACCACATACGAGCAAGATGGGCCGGCTCTCGCCGCGGTCAAAGGGCTGGGTATCCTGGATCCTCTGCCCGCCGACGACCTCGGCCCACAGAAGGTCCGCATGTTCGTCTATCTCCACCAGTGGCGCAACGTGCAGGATTCCCTGACGCTGTGCATTTTCGTTCCATGGAGCCCAACGGAGGTGGTGGATTTGGTGAACGCCATTACCGGCTGGAACACGACCGGCTTCGAGCTGATGAAGGCGGGGGAGCGGGCCATCACTCTGGCTCGTTGCTTCAACGTCCGCGAGGGGCTGACGCCCGAGGAGGATAGCCTGCCGAGCCGGTTCTTCGAGCCAACCCGGATGGGCCCGCTGGCCAACAAGGCGATGGATAGAGCCCAGTTCGAGCGTGCCAAGGCCATGTACTACGAGATGATGGGGTGGGACCGAGCCACGGGAGTTCCCACGGCCACCCGACTGGCCGAGCTGAATATCGAGTGGGCAGGGGAAGCTATGGGCAAAGCCTCCAGCACGCCGTGACCTCCATTTGACTTGCATACCGATCGATACAGGTGTGACGAAGGCAATACCGGCGATCCGGGGAAATCCCCGGGAGATGAGGAAAGGAGAGACTCGGATGGTCGGCAAGTCCAAGACCCGTCGGATGAGCCGCAGGGAGCTGTTGAAAAGTGGAGTAGCCCTGACAACCCTCGGACTGTTCCCTCAATTGCTCGGGGCATGTGCTCCATCGCCTACGCCGAGCCCGACTACACCCGCAAACGGTGCCCAGGCCGGGAGCGCACCAGCCGCTACCCAGGGAGCACCCAAGCCTGGTGGAACCCTGGTTTATGCCCAGAGTCTGCCCGTCAACCAGGCCGACTCGACCCGTCTCATGCTGGTGTACCCGGCGGCGCAGGATGTTTCCAACACCGTTTGCGACAAGCTGGTGAATTTCGACAAGACGATGAAGATCGTGCCCGAGCTGGCTGAGTCCTGGGATGTCTCGCCCGACGGGCTGGTGTGGACCTTCAAGCTGCGCAAGGGTGTCAAGTTCCAGGATGGCACCCCTCTCAATGCCCAGGTGATCCAGTCCCATGTCAAGCGGGTGACGGACCCGAAGAACCCCTCTCCCAACAGGCTGCTGTGGACTCAGTACACTGACGTCAAGGTTGTGGACGACTACACGGTTCAGCTCGTCACCGCGAAGCCGTTTGCCCCCACCCTTCACTACCTGGCGCAGGAATCGGGCGGGATCGCCAGCCCTACAGCCATCGCCAAGTACGGTGATGAGTACCAGCATCATCCCGTGGGTGCCGGCCCGTACCAAGTGGAGAGCTTCGAGCCGGGTTCCAAGGTGGTTCTGAAGCGCTTCGATGACTACTGGGGTCCGAAGCCGATGCTCGACAGGATCGAGTTCCGGAACGTGCCTGAGGCCCAGACCCGCCTTTCCATGTTGGAGCCGGGGCAAGCCGATCTTATCAACGATGTGGCGCCCACCGACGCCGCCCGGATCAGTTCCAGCCCTAACCTGACGCTGCTGCGGACGCCCGGGCTGCGACCCTTCTGGGTCGAGTTCAACCTGGATGTGGGCCTCTTCAAGGACGTGAAGGTGCGCCAGGCGCTCAATCATGCCGTGGACAAAGAGGCCATAGTCAAGGACCTCTTCGTGGGGTATGCCACCGTCATCGCCTCGCCGGCTGCGCCGTCCATCGCCGGCTACACCAAGGTGGGTAGCTACCCGTACGATCCGACCAAGGCAAAGCAGATGATGGCGGAGGCCGGATGGACGCCGGGTCCTGGGGGCGTCCTCCAAAAGGATGGGAAGCCATTCAAGTTCTCCATCACGACCGCCGACGGCGCTTTCGTGAACGACGTGATGGTGACCGAGGCGGTTCAGGCTAACCTGAAGGCAATAGGGTGCGACGTCGCCATTCAGAAAGTCGAGGCCTCCGCCTACTGGGGATACCTGAGGGTGCCCCGTGCCCAGGCAAAGTATCAGGCCTGCTTCTTCGGGTTCAACCCCTCCAACGGGGATCTGGGGTATCACCTGAACTCGCTCTTCAGATCCAACACCGACCCTGAGAAGGGTCCGAGCGTCTGGAACCTGATGTGGTACAAGAACCAGAAGGTCGATGACCTTCTGAACCGCGCCGACACCCTGGTAGACGAGACGAAGCGCTGGGAGGCTCTGGGACAGGCCCAGAAGATCATCTGGGATGATGCCCCGATGATCTGGCTGTACGCTCCCGACCTGCTTGGTGGGGCGAACAAGAAGGTCCAAGGCGTCTTCATCTGGCCCACGGTCTTCTATTCCTTGAAAAGGGCTTCCAAGGCTTAGGGTAACACTATGTAGGAGGATGGCCTTTTTCGGTTCGGGAGACCCCGCTCCTGGATGCCGACTAGACGGTTCCGTGTCGGGTAGGAAGCCATGACGAACTACGTGATTCGGCGTCTCGTGTTGTTCGTACCGATGCTCTGGGTGACGGTAACCCTGGTGTTTGTGATCTTCCGGCTGGTGCCGGGAGACCCAGCGGTGCTGATAGCGGGACCGATGGGTACCCAGGAAACTATCCAGTTGATCCGGAAGCAGATGGGGCTGGACCAGCCTCTGTACATGCAGTACATCAACTATCTGTGGGGGTTGGTCCACGGGGACTTCGGGATATCCACCGTGTTCGGCGGCCGCGTTCTGCCCGAGCTGATGGCCCGCTACCCGCGGACTCTCCAACTGGCGGGGAGTGCCATCACCCTTGCCCTCCTGACTGGCATCGTGGCGGGTGTGGTATCGGCCGTCCGGCAGTACTCGTGGCTGGACTACTTCAGCACCCTCGGGGCAATCGCGGGCGTCTCGCTGCCAAACTTCTGGCTGGGGCTGATGCTGGTTATGCTGTTCGCCGTGCGGCTTCGCATCTTTCCGGTGGTGGGGTCTGGAGGGCTGGACTCCCTGGTGCTGCCATCTATCACCCTCTCCACCTATCCCGCGGCCATAATCGCCCGAATGACTCGCTCCAGCATGCTGGAGGTGCTGCGACAGGACTACGTGCGTACGGCTCGGGCGAAGGGGTTGGCCGAGCGGGTCGTCGTCGTGCGCCATGCCCTTCGTAGTGCGCTCATTCCGACCGTAACGGTGGCCGGAATCCAGTTCGGGTATCTCCTGGGGGGATCGATTGTCGTGGAGTCCGTCTTTGCGTGGCCAGGTATCGGCCTCCTGATGATCGACTCCATCCGAATGCGCGACTACACCGTGGTGCAAGGGATAGCTATCGTCTTCGGATTCACATTCCTGCTGATCAACCTGATTGTGGACCTGTTGTACGCCTACCTAGATCCGCAAGTGCACTATGGCTAGACCGATTGCCGTGAGTACGGTACCTTCTGGCATCAAGCTGCTCAGCCGCGAGCGTTGCAGGGCGCTGCGCGCCTTTGTCAGCAATCGCATGGCGATTCTCGGCACCGTGATCCTGCTGCTCGTGGCCGTGCTGGCGCTCGCCGGGCCGATCATATCTCCATACGATCCGGATAAGCCGAGCCTGTCGGAGCGACTTCAACCCCCGTCTGCGGCTCACCTCCTCGGCACGGACGAAATGGGGCGGGACCTGGCGACCCGCATCGCCTACGGGGCCAGGATCTCGGTGGCGCTGGGCTTCTTCGCCGTGGCCTTGGCGGCCCTGCTGGGCGTGCCTCTGGGGCTGATGGCTGGTTACTTTGGGGGGCGATGGGACACCGTCATCCAAAGGGCGGTGGATGTGTTACTCACCCTGCCCAGTATCGTCCTGTCCATAGCGTTGGTCAGCGTGATGGGCATGGGGGTGATGAGC
>JAJYNT010000077.1 GCA_021786215.1 Chloroflexota bacterium
TCCGTTCTCGGTGGGCGCCGCAGTGGTGATGTACGAGGGGGCTCCCGATTGGCCGGATCGGGATCGCAACTGGCAGATCATCGAGGACAACGCCGTGAGCGTGTTCTACACGGCGCCGACCGCGATTCGCTCTTTCATGCGCTGGGGCGAGCAGTATCCCCAAAGCCACGATCTCTCGAGCCTGCGGCTCCTGGGCAGCGTCGGCGAGCCGATCAATCCCGAGGCCTGGATGTGGTACTACAAGAATATCGGCCGTGAGCGCTGTCCTGTCGTCGACACCTGGTGGCAGACGGAGACCGGCATGATCATGGTTACCACCCTGCCAGGTATCGACGACATGAAGCCCGGCTTCGCCGGCAAAGCCTTCCCCGGTGTTGAAGCGGTGATCCTCAATGAGCACGGCGAGAAGGTGAGCAACGGTGGTGGATACATCTCGGTGACAAAGCCCTGGCCGGCAATGCTCAGGGGGATCTGGGGTGATCCCGAGCGGTACGTCAGCCAGTACTGGCGTAAGTGGGACGATGTGTACTTCCCGGCGGATGGGGCCAAGTACGATAAGGACGGCTATATGCTGTTCCTGGGTCGTGTGGACGATGTGCTGAATGTGGCCGGACATCGCATTGGCACCATGGAGGTGGAGAGCGCCCTGGTGGATCATCCCTCCGTGGCTGAGGCCGCTGTGGTGGGCACCAGCCACGCACTGAAGGGCCAGGCTATCGCGGCGTTCGTGACCCTCAAGGAGGGGGTAGTGCCTGATAGCAACACCATCGACGATCTTCGAGAGCATGTGGTGACGAAGATCGGTGCTATCGCCAGGCCCGAGACTGTCATATTCAGCAGCGAGTTGCCCAAAACCCGAAGCGGCAAGATTATGCGGCGGCTGCTGCGGGACATCGCCGAGGGCAGGGTTCTGGGCGATACCACAACCTTGCAGGATCCGGCGGTGGTATCCAACCTCAAGAGGCAGTACGAAGAGACGGAAGGGTAGCCTAACTCGGTCTGTTCATCGTGCGGCTTGAGGTGCTCCCTGTGTGTGACGCAGCGAAAGAGCTAGGCCTGGGAGCGCGGGCCTCCGGCCCGTGGCCGGCCGGAGGCCCGCAACGACGGCGGGCGAGACGCCCGCGCTCCCGGCACCCTCCACCCAGCACTCAGGTAGGTGCGGCGCAAGATTCCGGGGGAACGGAGGGCAACGGCTTCTGGAGTGCGGTGGCTCGACACCGCTTTCGCAGGCGGCGGCTTGACGGCGCCTATCGTCCTCGCCGCGTCAAGCCGCGGCGTTCAACAGCGCCGTCAAGCCGGCGCACTCCAAATCGGTCTCCAGATGCCGAACCTGATATCCCAGCCCCGCCGGAAAATGTGGGGCGCACCTCACTCGGGTAGCCGTCTCTGCGCCGAGGGGTCCTCTGACGTATAATGAGAGCGGTTCGTCTAATCTTGTCGTCAGACTCAGTCCGAGGTGCAGCAATGACCATCGACCCAGCCGAGAGGTCTCTCAGGGAGCAGCTAACAGAAACAGCGATACGGGCCTACCGTCGGGGATTGGTGGCGGGCACCGGAGGGAACGTCAGCGCTCGAATCCCCGGCCGGAATGAGGTGCTGATCACCCCAACCGGTGTCTCGCTGGAACTGACCACCGTAGACAATATTGTGAAGACCGATCTCTACGCGACTCCCGCGGATCCTGACTTTCCCCATAAGCCTTCCAAGGAGACTGGCTTCCACTGTGCCGTCTATCGGGTGCGACCCGAGGTAAACGCCATTGTCCACGTTCATCCGCCCTACGCCACCGCCTTCTCTCATCGGATGCAGGAGCTTCCTTTGGTCGCTGTGGGGGCCAGCGCCGGGCTTCGGAAGGTGCCGTGCATCGACGTGGCGCTCTCAGGGTCGACGGAGTTGCGTAGTCTAGTGGAGGAGGCGTTCTCCACCGATCGAAGCATCAAGGCTCTCTTGATGCGAGCCCACGGGATCATCGCCACAGGCGGTGACCTGGTGGCGGCCTACGACGTCGCGGACCTGGTAGAGGGGACGGCCAGGATCGCTCACCTGGTGGTGGGGCTGGGGATCCCCATCGACGAGGCGGTGGAGGTAGCCTTCCGCCCGATCCCCCAGTAGTGGGACTGTCTGGATGGTTCATGTTGTGAACCATATGGAGCTGCAGTGGCGACTTCAGCCGTTCGGTCTCGTGGCGATGAACGGCTGAAGTCGTTGCTACATGTAATGAGCTGGGGGGCTGTCTATTGCCAGATCTGCTGATTTCCGACTCAGACCGGGACGCGCTGATAGGGGCCGGCCTGCTGTTGGGCACCATCGAAGGAGTGGTGACCTTCAGGGTGGTGGCATCTCTTCCCGAGGCCACTCGCCTTCTTCACGACCTTCGGCGTGCCTACACGCGCATCCTGGTGTGCGGGGTTCCGGCGGCGGACAGCGGATCCCTTCGATCCGCTCTCACCGTGCTCCAGGCTCGCGGCACCGGCGTGTGGTGGTTCGATTCCCACGAGCTGCTCTGGACCGGCGAGGTGAAGAGCCAGTTCCAGCAGTTGGATGTCCGTTTGCGATTGCCGGAGGCTCACCGTCCGGAGACCGAGCGTACCAGCGGTCTTGTCCTTTCCTACCTGCTGGACTCAGGTCATGAGCGGGCAGTGAAGCAGTCAAAACAGCTTCAGGCGGCGGTAGCGCAGGCCCGACGAACTGAGATGGGGGGGCCGGACTGGCTGGCGCTGGTCGACGCGGTAGAGCACGATCACCGGCTGGTGACGAATCGGGCCATTCGGGGAGCGGCGTTCAGGCTGTGGGACCCTGACGCTCCGCTGTCAGAGGCCGAGCGGCGGCTGACGGCGATGCAGCGCTCACGAGAGAGCAGGGTCGAGCGCTTCCTGGAGAAACTGGTTCAACAGGAGCAGTACGGGCAGGAGTTGCTGCGCTTCGATGCGGAGCAGTATCGAGAGCTCCACTACATTCGTCCCCGCCTGTACACCGAAGTGGCCCGTCGGAGGCTCGGGGCCGAATATGCTCAGGCGCGTGTGGAGAGGGGCTGGGTTTTCGCCTGCCGTGATGCTTATCGGGCCGGGCTGGATCTCCCCGTTGCCTTCTTGGACCGACTGTTCGACCTGGATGTGACCGTTCACGGCTATCCATATCGAGCCAACGTTCGGGTAATGGGTGGCGCCGACGTGGAGGAGCGGCTGAGGATGGTGCTGGAGACTTCCCTTGAGGAGGAGCGGACGGGCCGCCGGAGGTTGCCCGCGATACTTCCTCCTGAGGAGGAGATCGACTGGTAGGCTCCTCGGTGTTATTCTTGAGAGACGATCGGCAGTCGGTGGTGAGCATGCGGCGGTTGGAGAAATGCGATGATAAAGGCGATCTTCAAGGAGTAATCCCATGGACATTGAACCGATTGGGGTCGTTCACTCCTCGGTGTTGAACCCCCAGGAGATGCCTTTCGAAGGGGTGCCGGCCTGGATAGAGCTTCTTCCGCAGTTCGAGGCTGGCCTGGAGGGCATCACCGAAGGGACCCATATTCAGGTGATCGGATGGCTGCATCTAGCCGGTCGGGATGCACTGCAGATCACACATACGCGCCGCGCGCCGGGGCGCGCTCGAGGGGTATTCGGTCTTAGGTCATCCCATCGGCCCAATCCCCTCAGCCTAACGACCTGCCGGCTGGAGCGAGTGGAGGGCTCGAAGCTTCACCTGGAGCGGCTGGACCTGGTGGATGGGACTCCGATAGTCGACATAAAGCGCTATTCGCCCAGTTGGGACTGTGTCTTCTCCGCTCGAAGTTCCAGGGATCTGCGCTTTCCGGATAGTGCCGATCGTCGCCCTGTCTTCGACTCGATGATGGTGGAGGCGGCCAACTTCCACGGCGAGGCCTGTGTCGGGGTCGCGATGGGAGTCCGGATCCTCTATCACGCGATGGCCGAATGGGAGATGGCGCAGAAGGACCCCAAGCTGGTCGTACACCTTGGGGAGGATGGCTGCGTCGCCGATGCGATTCAGGGGCTGACCGGGGCTACCTTCGGAAACCACCGGCTGAAGGTGCCGCAGGGACGGGCATTCCGGCTCACCTACGCCAACCAGAAGGTGCTGGCCTACCACCCGAAGGAGTTGCCGGCCGCCGTGTCGGTGGAAGACGTGCTGAATGCCGGGATCGACGAGCTCTTCTCGATCCGGAGCGACGTATACGCGGAGGGGAACGGTCCCCACGGGGGGAGGCCCGCGAAGAGGGTGCCGTCGCCGGAGAAGCAGCAGTTGCTGCTGGAGCGGGTCAACCAGGTACTTGTGGACGGCAAGCTGCCCTGTGCCGTGGCCCATCTCCTGGCTGAGGAGTTGGGGGTTAGCGTCCCGGACGTTGGATGGGCGGCCGACGCGGGAAAGATTCGCATCACCAAGTGCCAGTTGGGGTGCTTCAAGTAGCTATCAGCCGATCGTTCTATCTACGGGAGTTACTCATGGCCGAGTCGAAATATGCGATGGTTGCACCTGATATCGCTCTGGAGACGGTGCTCAGCCACACGCCGGTGCTCGGGAGCGAGACCGTTCCGCTAACCGAGGCGCATGGGAGGGTGCTGGCGAACGATCTCTTCGCGGCTGCCAATCTGCCTCCGTTCCCTGCGTCCTCGGTGGATGGCTATGCCGTGCGAAGCATGGATGTGGACCCGGTCCGGTGGGTCCTGGGCGAAGTGGTCGCAGGATTGGAAGGGGGCACGGTCGTTACTCCGGGCGCGGCTGTTCGCACGATGACCGGAGCTATCG
>JAJYNT010000294.1 GCA_021786215.1 Chloroflexota bacterium
ACTTCCGCATTTATCATGAGGATTCGGAGGGAAGACCTCCGGAAACAATCTGGCCGCAAAACGATGTCGGTAGCAATCGCACATCCAAAAAGGAAATTAAGGACCTATTTGGTTCTGATGTATTCGACACGCCAAAGCCTGAAAAACTACTCCAGAGGGTGATCCACATCGCCACAAAGCCTGGCGACATTGTTCTCGACTCATTCGCTGGGTCTGGCACCACTGGTGCTGTGGCCCACAAGATGGGCCGCCGCTGGATCATGGTCGAGCTGGGCGAGCACTGCCATACGCATATCATCCCACGCCTGAAGAAGGTAATCGACGGAGAAGACAACGGTGGCATATCCGAGAGCGTCAGCTGGCAAGGCGGCGGTGGCTTCCGTTACTACAGCCTCGCCCCTAGCCTGATCGTCAATGACCGCTGGGACAATCCTGTCATCAACCCGGAGTACAACGCCGCTCACCTCGCAGAGGCGCTGTGCAAGCTAGAAGGATTCACCTACGCGCCATCGGAGGTTCTGTGGTGGCAGCATGGTCACTCCAGTGAGCGCGATTTCATCTACGTCACTACGCAGAATCTGTCCGCCGAGCAGTTGCAAGCGCTGTCCGATGAGGTCGGTGCCGACCAGAGCTTGTTGGTGTGTTGCTCGGCCTTTCGCGGTGTGACCGCAGCCAGGGCGGCCGAGCACTGGTCGAACCTGACGCTGAAGAAGATCCCGAAGATGATGCTGGCCCGCTGTGAATGGAGTCATGACGACTACAGCCTCAACGTGGCCAATCTGCCAATGGCGCAGATTGAGAAGGCCAAGCCTGCGGCGACCGATGGCAGCGGCAAGGAGATCAAGGGCAAGAAAGCAGCCCTGGCTAACGCGGGACAGGGCGGACTGTTTGGGGAGAACGAATAATGAATACCCGCGTCCTGCACGCCGTCACCGGCCGTTTGTCTCTTCGTCCGCCCCAGGCGGAATCTCTCACCAGGCTGGCAAGGGCGCTTGATGCAGCGCCCGATCTCTTGGGCCACGAACGCGACGTCTCGGCCATTCTGTCCCCGCTGAGGGCCGAGTTCAGCACGCTAGAGGACTTCGAGCGGGAGTTTCCGTCGTTGTGCTTCGCCCTCGCCACCGGCGTCGGTAAGACCCGCCTTATGGGTGCGTTCATCGCGTACCTGCATCTGGCGCACGGCATCAACAACTTCTTCGTGCTCGCCCCGAACCTGACGATCTACAACAAGCTGATCGCGGACTTCACGCGCAACACGCCCAAGTACGTTTTCAAGGGCATCGCTGAATTCGCACAACAGCCACCGCTGATCATCACCGGCGACAACTACGACCAAACCGGCGCAGTTGTGCAGGATCAGACGATGGGGTTTGCCCACGATGTGCGCATCAACATCTTCAATATCTCCAAGATCAACTCCGAGGTGCGTGGCGGCAAGGAACCACGCATCAAGCGGATAAAGGAAGTGCTTGGGGACAGCTACTTCAACCATCTGGCCAACCTGCCAGATCTCGTGCTGCTGATGGATGAGTCGCACCGCTATCGCGCCAGCGCTGGGGTTCGCTCCATCAATGAGCTGAAGCCGCTGTTCGGCCTAGAGGTGACGGCGACACCGTTCGTGGAATCCACGCGCGGCCCCGTGCCGTTCAAGAACGTGGTGATGGACTACCCATTGGCACGAGCGATGGAAGACGGCTTCGTCAAGGAGCCCGCCGCCGTGACCCAGCGCAACTTCGACGCCAAGGCTCACATGCCCGAGGAGATCGAAAAGACCAAGCTGGAAGACGGCGTCCGCCTACACGAAACCACCAAGGTGGAGTTGCTGACCTACGCTCGCGAGAACGGCGTGAAGGTGGTGAAGCCGTTCATGCTCGTGATTGCGCGTGATACTACTCACGCTGGGCAACTTTTGGCGCTTCTAGAGTCAGAAGCCTTCTACGAGGGGCGCTATCAGGGCAAGGTGATTCAGGTCGACTCCAGCCGCACCGGCGCGGAGGAGGAAGAGATGATCACTCGTCTCCTCGCGGTGGAGAGCGTGGACGAGCCGACCGAGATCGTCATTCACGTCAACATGCTCAAAGAGGGCTGGGACGTCACCAACCTCTACACCATCGTGCCGTTGCGTGCGGCCAATGCGCGCACGCTGATTGAGCAGTCCATTGGTCGCGGCCTGCGGCTGCCCTATGGCAAACGGACAGGCGTGGCAGCGGTTGATCGTCTCAACATCGTCGCGCACGACAAGTTTCAGGAAATCATCGATGAAGCCAACCGGGGCGATTCACCTATCAGGCTGAAGCAGGTGATTCTCGAAGCACCGAGCGCCGACGACAAGAAGGTAAGCGTCCAGGTTGGCTCGGGTGCGATGACGCGCTTGGGGCTTGCCGATACACCCGCTATCGCCAGTGCTCCGACGAACGCTGGAACAACCCCGGCCAGCCCAGCCCCCGCGCCTGTATTTGCTACAGAGCGAGAGCGCCAAGCCGCCCGCGTTGTGATGGATGTCATCGGCAAGTACGAGGTCAAGCGCGATCTCGTTCCGACCAGCAGTGCGCTACTCAATCCAGAAGTGCAATCGGCCATCCTGGCTGAAGTGACCGAGCGTCTGAAACCTGCTCAGGGCGAGTTACTGGCGGATGTCGATGACGGAACGCCTGCACTCGACCTGTCGTCCGTGGTGGCCAAGACCACTGAGATCGTCGTCCAGCAAACTATCGACATTCCCCGAATTGCGGTGGTGCCAACCGGTGAAGTCACCACCGGGTTCCACCCGTTCAAACTCGACGTCAGCCAGT
This sequence comes from Chloroflexota bacterium, assembly GCA_021786215.1. The sequence goes on from JAJYNT010000294.1 coordinate 2,793, forward strand.
TGCATCTTCAGCCGGGCGAGCGCGAGATCATCATTCACAACCTGCACACCAACGAGCAGGACACGCTGGCATCAGAAGTCGGCCTCAAAGAGCAGCGACTGGAGGACTACATCGTCCACGCGTTGGTGGACTTCGACGACATCGACTACTTCACGCACGCCGATCTTCTCTATGATCTCTCCGGGCAGATGGTGCAGCACCTGCAGGGGTACCTATCGGAGGCGGAAGCCAGAGGCGTGCTGGATCGGGATCGCCGCCTGATCGCCCGCGAAATTCACGCACAAATGATGGCGCACTTCTGGGAGGAAGCGACCGAGTACGAGGTGCAGGTTAGCCGTGGCTTCACGGAGCTCAAGCCGTGCAACTACACGGCCACTGCAGGACAGACGGCACACCACTTCCGGGAAACCATTACCGAGCTGGGCCGGATCAAGCAGATGCTGTTCGGTGGCTTCGCTCGCTGCCTCTATCCGTTGCAGAAGTTCGACTCCGACACGGAGCGGCGCTTCGCAGTCATCCTAGAGCGCGACGCGTCGAAGTGGTTCAAGCCCGCCAAGGGTCAGTTCCAGATTTACTACAAGCTGGGCACTGAGCAGCCGGAGTACATCCCTGACTTCGTGGCAGAAACGGATTCGACGATCTTCATGGTGGAAACCAAGGCCAGAGCCGACATCAATACCCAAGAGGTTCAGGCCAAGGCTGCTGCCGCTGCACGCTGGTGCAAACACGCTTCGGATCATGCCGCGACCGTGGGCACTAAGCCGTGGAAGTACCTGCTTGTGCCCCACGACGAGATTGTGGAGTCGAAGCGGCTGAGTGACTTTCTTCGCTTCGAGGTAAAGAACTGAGGGGGAGGTATGGGAAAGCTGATCGACGGCGACGATGGCCTGCCTGCGGAGGACGTGGGGGTCTGGGCCAAGGAGAAGCATGACTACCTCTGTCGGTACATCGACATCTCTCGTGCTGTCCGGCTCCAGTTCAATGGACCGAAAAACGCAGGGGCAACGTACATAGACCTGTTTTGCGGCCCGGGTCGATGCCGCGTGAGGGATACCGGGGAATGGATCGACGGGGGCGTGGTGGCGGCATGGAAGAAGAGCCGCGACGGAGGAGCGCCGTTCACGCAGGTCTACATCGGCGACCTCGATATGCAGCGACGGGAGGCTGCCGCTACTCGCCTACGCCAGTTGGGTGCGCCGGTTGTCGAGGTCGAAGGCATCGCAGTACAGTCGGTTCAGAAAATTGTTGCCGGGCTCAATCCTTACGGCCTGCATTTCGCGTTTCTCGACCCGTTCAATCTGGAAGCCTTGGACTTCGGCATCATCAAATCGCTCTCCAAACTCAAGCGCATCGACATGCTGGTTCATGTGAATCAGATGGACTTACAGCGCAATTTGGTCAGCAACGCGACGTCGGAGGAGTCGGCCTTCGACTCCTTCGCGCCGGAATGGCGGGACAAGGTGAACATCGCCCGAGGTCAGCAGGAAATTCGCCAAGGTGTGTTCCAGTATTGGCGCGATCAGGTCGCCAACCTGGGAGTGTGGCCTTCCGCCGAAATGAGGTTGATCACGGGCAGCAAGAACCAGCCCCTGTACTGGCTACTGCTGGCGGCCAAACACGAACTCGCGCACAAGTTTTGGGCCACGGCCTCCAACGTGGAAGGACAGGGCAAGCTGGATTTCTAGGGGTGCGCCACGGCTTCCGGATAGTCGTCCCAGGTACGACCCTGGAAGACACGCCCGTTCGCCTTCTTGTGCCGCTTGACCCCGTCGGCTCCCCAGCCACCCCACTGCTTGAAGAAGAACGCCGCGCCAGCAGCCTCGGCTTGCACCTGCACGTTTGCCACCCACTCTTCACGCATGGGCCGAGCCTTGTGGCCTGACTCGCCACCGACAATCACCCAGTGGATGTCGCGCAGG
>JAJYNT010000362.1 GCA_021786215.1 Chloroflexota bacterium
AGATGGGTGACAACGGTTAGCATCTCTACTGCGCGAGCACCGTTGGTATCCGTGACCTACCATCATCACATGATGATTTGACCGTCGACGAGGGGTCGCTCTGACCTCAAGTCACTGGTACAATGATTGGTTGTTGAGGGCCACACTCTCGGGCCGTCACCTTTGAGCGCCCCGCCAACAGCCGCCGGCCGTTCACGATGCGTAGGAGACTCTGGAACTGCGTCTTGCGCCCCGGCAGGTCGAGCAATCTGTTATCGGCCAGTGTTTGGATTGAAATTTGACTGGAGATAGGAAATGGACAAGGTAGTCTTGGCGTACTCCGGCGGACTCGATACGTCCGTGGCCATTCGGTGGCTACAGGAGAAGTATAACATGGAGGTCATCGCCGTCACGGCTGACGTTGGCAGCGAGCGTAACCTTCAAGCCATCCATGACAAGGCCCTTAAGGTCGGCGCAAAGAAGGCGCTGGTGGTCGATGCGAAGGATCTCTTCGTCAAGTACTTCGTCTTTCCCGCCCTCCAGGCCGGGGCCGTCTACGAAGGAACCTACCCCCTGGCTACCGCCCTGGCTCGCCCCTTGATCTCCAAGATCATGGTGGACGTAGCCCGAGAGGAAGGCGCTACGGCCATTGCCCACGGGTCCACCGGCAAGGGGAACGACCAGGTTCGGTTCGACGTATCCGTCGCCGCCCTGGCGCCAGATATCAAGATCATCGCCCCGGTGCGGGAATGGCGGATGACCAGGGACGAAGAGATCGAGTACGCCGAGAAGCATGACATCCCCATCCCGATCACGGCGGCCAGCCCGTATAGCATTGACGTTAACCTGTGGGGACGTAGCATCGAGGCTGGTATCTTGGAAGATGCCTGGATAGAGCCCCCAGAGGACGCTTACCTCTGGACAGTCGACCCCCGCCGGACCCCGGACGAGCCAGCCTACGTTGAGATCGAGTTTCGGCACGGGATCCCGGTCGCGCTGAACAGCGAGGAGATGGACGGAGTAGAGCTGATCAGTCGCCTGAATGATATCGCAGGACAGCATGGAGTGGGGCGCATTGACACCATCGAGAACCGGCTGGTCGGCATCAAGTCCAGGGAGGTGTACGAGGCGCCGGCAGGTGTGGTGCTTCACATGGCCCACGCGGAACTGGAGAAGATGACCCTCACCAAGGAGCAATCCCGCTTCAAGGCCAGGGTAGCCGCCGAGTTCGCGGACATGGTCTACAACGGGCTCTGGTTCTCGGCTCTGCACCAGGACCTGGCGGCCTTCATCGCCAGTTCCCAGCGCCACGTTTCTGGCACCATTCGCATGAAGCTGCTGAAGGGCGTTGCTCGTCCGGTGGGTCGGCAGTCCCCCAAGGCCCTTTACGACATGTCGCTGGCCACCTACGACCGAGGCGACACCTTTGACCATTCCGCGGCTGTTGGTTTCATCCAGCTGTGGGGGCTGCCCCTTCGCACCCAATCCCGAGTGCAGTGGATAGGGCAATCCTCCGACGAGATCCTCCGGCTGACTGCGCCCGAGGTGAAAGAGGAGAAGTAGGGCGGGGCACTGTGCCCCGCCGCCCGCGGAACATCATGTGCTACCGGCGGCAGGGCGCTCTGCCCTATGGATTCGGTTGACAAAAGGTGGTAAGGGCCATGAGCGACACGAACGACAAGCTGTGGGGTGGGCGGTTCGAGAAGGAGATGGACGCCGAGGTGCATGCCTTCGGGGCCTCGATTCCGGTGGATCGGCGTCTATACCGGGAAGACATCGCCGGCAGTATCGCCCACGCCACTATGCTGGCCAAGCAGGGGATCCTGTCCGAGGAAGAGGGGGCCACCCTGGTAAGAGGACTTCGACAGATCAAGGAGGAGATAGAGACTGGCTCATCCACGCCAGACCTCAGATGGGAAGACATCCACTCCTTTGTTGAGAGCCGCCTGCGACAACTGGTTGGAGAGGTGGCCGGCAAGCTGCACACCGCCCGCAGCCGGAATGATCAGGTGGCCCTGGACACCCGCCTCTTCGCCAGGGACAGTCTGAAAGATGTAGCCTCACGATTGGCTTCCCTTCAAGCGGTTCTGCTGGATGTCGCCGAGGCCAGGCTTGAGGTGGTCATGCCCGGCTACACCCATCTGCAGAGGGCTCAACCAGTCCTCCTCTCCCACCACCTGCTGGCGTACTTCGAGATGTTCCAGCGGGACGTCGAGCGGCTGCAAGACTGCTATCGTCGCACCAACGTGATGCCCCTGGGTTCCGGGGCACTGGCCGGGGTTACCTACCCCATCGATCGGCAGTTCGTGGCACAGCAGCTGGGCTTCGACTCCATTACTCGCAACTCCATGGACGCCGTGGCCGATCGAGACTTCATGGTTGAGCAGGTCGCATCCCTCAGCCTGGTAATGGCCCACCTATCCCGTCTCGCTGAGGAGGTGATCATCTGGTCCACCGAGGAGTTTGGCTTTCTGGAGTTGGACGACGGCTTTTCGACAGGCAGCAGCATCATGCCACAGAAGAAGAACCCCGACATCGCCGAACTGGTCAGGGGGAAGACCGGCAGGGTCTATGGCTCTCTGCTGGCACTGTTGACCGACCTCAAGGGGCTGCCCCTAACCTACAACAAGGACCTGCAGGAGGATAAGGAGCAGTTCTTCGATGCGGTGGACACGGTCTCCAGCAGCCTCAAGATGTTCGCTGGAATGTTGGCGACGGCTCGATTCCGAGAGGATCGAATGCGACAGGTAGCGGGAGGAGGCTTCTCAACCGCCACCGATGTGGCCGACTATCTGGCCCGCAAGGGGCTCCCCTTCCGCCAGGCCCACGAGGTGGTTGGGAGGCTGGTGCGCCACTGTCTCGAGCTGAGATGCGACATCACCGATCTGTCCCTGGCCGACCTTCAGGGCTTCTCCCCGCTATTCCAGGAGGACCTGTACTCGGTAACTGTCGACAGCTCGGTACAAGCACGGGATGTCCCGGGTGGCACCGCTCCCAACCGGGTCCAGGACGCCATATCCGAGAGTCGCCATCTACTGGCAGCCACGGAGGCGTGGCTCCAAGCGGCTAAGCTACAAACACACCGTAGCTGAACACGGCGCTCCAGTAGAGCAGCAGCAGCAGCGAGCCGGTTATCAGGGTAAGGTGGAACCACCGCCGCTTTCCCCAAATGGCCAGCACCACGAAGCAGGGGAAGAGCAGCAACACGTAGCGGGAAAAGCGCATCAAGGGTATGAGCGGCGAGGCGCTCGAAAGAGGAGCCACCAGGAAAAGCAGGGCGTAGATGGAATAGCCGATCTCCAGCCGAGTGAATCCCACCACGACCAGCAGCGAGAAGGCTATGGCCAGGAGCAACCCAAACAGATCTATCTGGTTGGCCGTCCCTGAGAGAATACGTTGAACGTCGAAGATGAGATCGGTTCCGGGTACCGCCAGCCATTGGGTGGCCATCGGCCCTTCGCCGGCCGGGATCCCGGGTCGCCGCCAGGGCGAATCCACCAGGGATAGGAAGGTCAGCAACCCCAGTAAGGGAGCTATCACCAGCGTGGCTCCCCGGAGAAGCGTCCCCCGGCTCCAGCGGGACCGGCTCCAGAAGCGGAACCCTCCTCCACCAGCCACCCATTGAGCCGCAAGGGGTAGCCCCAGCAGGACTCCCTGAGGCCTCGCCAGCGCCGACAGATAGGCCGCCAGCATCGCTCCCAGCCAGTTGTGGCGGTCCACCATGTAGAAGCCCAGAACCGCCAGCATCAGCGCCAGACTCTCGCTGAAGGGACCGTGCAGGAAGAAGGCCATGGGGAACAGGCTGAAGTACACCAGGACCCTGTTGGCCACCCCGACGCCAAGACGGGGCACCAACAGACGGTGGAGGAGGAAGAGCGCCAACAGCAGCGACAGGTCCGATATCAACAGCCCGGCGAGAACCGGGTGCAGCCCGGTGGCCAGCGAGACAATTCTCATCAGCATTGGGTAGAGCGGGAAGAACTGGGTGGTCATGTCTCCCTGAACATAGCCCACGGTGGCGATCTTCTGATACCAGAGGGCATCCTCCCGCTGCCAGACTCCCAGAAACAGCCTCTGCCAGCCGGAATCGAAGAACTCCACCCCAACAGGAGCGTAGTGCTGACTCAAGTCCGGACGCTGCACGTACAGAGCCACCGCGGCCATGTAGAGGGTTAGGAGCAGCCGCACGCCGGCCACGCTAAGGAAAGCCACCATCAGCGAGTAGGAGCGGCTGCCAACAGGCGGCAACTTTGAAGAAGTCCGGCTTCCGGTATCCGCGGTCACACTCTGCGCGTCCAAGGCTCTATTGACGTCTCCGTCCGTGGGTTTCAATTGGGTGAACTATTCCATCTCCGCCCTTTGTGAGCGCGCGAACCAGCCTGGTCAGGGTCCAGTTGATAGGCACCGGTACGCCCCTGGCCTCGCCCTCTTTCGCCACCGCCCCGTTTATGTAGTCGATCTCCGTCTGAACCCCCCTGTCGACATCCTGCAGCATCGAGGAGCGGTTAGAGGCAGTGAGACGGCACACGGCCTCCACCTTCTCAATGGGGTCCGGGTAGGGCAGCCGGATGTCCATTTGCTGAGCAACATTCGCCGCCTCCAGAGCCACCGCGGCCATCAACTCACGAGCATCCGTCCGTGCCAGCAGTTCTCCGTTCGGAACCGAAAGCAGCGCCGTGAGCGGGTTGATCGATGCGTTCACCACCAGCTTTCCCCAGATCAGTGAGTTGAG
>JAJYNT010000091.1 GCA_021786215.1 Chloroflexota bacterium
CGACTGCCGGGGGTCTGGGGACAGGACGATGGCGTCCCTCCCCAGGCTCCCAGAAGTGTGGAGGGGAACGAGGATGTTCGGAATAGCTAGGCAACGATCAACAGGGGTGCTGGTAGTCACCCTGATTACGGCCTGCGCCGTCCTGATCCTGGTGGGGCAGATGCTCTTCCAGCCGGCCGGCGTCTACGCCGCCCCCTCGCAGCAGCAGGCCCCCCCCGTGGATCATCCGATCCAGGGACGCGAGGATTGCCTCATGTGTCATCAACCCAATGCCGGGATCAAGCCAATGCCGGCCGATCACGCCGGGCGGACCAAGGACAGCTGCCTGATGTGCCATGGAAACTCGGGCGCCGCACCGGCCGCGACCCCTGCAGCCGCCACTCAGCAGGGCCAGCCGAAGCCCACTCCAACCCAGCCACAGACCAACACGTCGGCCGCGCCCTCGAAACCCACGGCGACCGCCACGCCTGCGCCTACGCCTGCGGCAGCCAACGTGAATCTGGCGGCCTCCACTGCCGCCTGCCGCACCTGCCACTTTCAGGCCGAGTTCAGTACCGTGGCCATGATAAGCTCGCTACCCGACACCTCCAAGGAGCTGGGACCGGACCAAGTCTACGCTCACCGAGAGATCGCCTGCGTCACCTGCCACCAGGGAGATCCGCACAAGGCGATGACCCCCGTCACCAAACAATCCATCGCCGACGCCTGCGGTAGGTGCCACATCGGGGAACGAGATGAGTACGTCAAGAGCATTCACGGTCAGAGCCTGGCCTCCGGTGGCAAGGATGCGGCCACCTGCATCGATTGCCACAGCACCCAGGGCAACCCCCACTCCATCGCCAGGGTACTGAGCCCGGACTCGCCCGTCTATGGCGGCGCTATCGCTGCCACCTGCGCCAAGTGCCACGCCAAGACCGAGGTCATGAAGCAGTACGGCATCCCCACCGATGTGTACAAGACCTACCTGTCCACCTTCCACGGAAAGGCCAACATCCTTAGCCCTTACGAGATAACGCAGCACCCCAAGGCCACCTGCATAAGTTGCCACGGCTACCACGACATCAAGGCCAACAGCGACCCCACATCGTCGGTCGCTCCAGCCAACCTGGCCAAGACCTGTGCGGGTTGCCATCCGGGCGCCGGTCAGCAGTTCGCCGCCGGTTGGATGGGCCACAAGGAGGCTACCCCTCAGCAGTTCCCGGCGGTGTACTTTGCCGAGCGGTTCTTCTTCGTCCTGACCAGCTCGGTTCTGACCTTTGGCTTCATATTTATGGTGGCGCTGGAATTGGGGTCCTGGATCCTGCGTCGCAAGTCCGATGACCACTAGGAGAATCGCCATGAGCGATCCTGAAGACCAGACAACGGTGGGATCCGTGGATGACCACTACCCCACGCCACGAGGAGGTTCGTCGATGGAGACTCAAACTGTCCGAGTCCAGACGGAGCGACGGGAAGATGGGAAGCTAGATAGAACCCAGAACCCCGAGACCAAGGCCAAGCTTGCCCCCGTTAGAATCGAGTCGGGCGCTACGCCCTGCGACGACCGGTGGATCGTTCGCTTCACCGCGCACCAGCGAGCTCAGCACTTCATCATGATGAGTTCGGTCCTGATCCTGGTGTTCACCGGGATGCCCCAGAAGTTCTTCGATGCGCCCTGGAGCCCTTGGCTGATCAACTTCTGGGGTGGGCTGGACAGGACACAGACCATTCACCACATAGCCGGTTTCGCGATGATCTTCTCGGCTCTCTACCATATCTGCTACTTGATGGTAAGCATTTTTGTGCGTAAGGAGCCCTTCCCCGTCTGGATGCTGCCCAACCGCAAGGACTTTCAAGACTTTCTGCAGAACACCGGGTACTACCTGGGCATCAACAAGAAGAAGGCCGAGTTCGGCCGATTCAGCTACTTCGAGAAGTTCGACTACTGGGCCGTCTTCTGGGGCGTTCCAGTCATGGGCATCACCGGACTGATCCTGATGTTCCCGTTGATTGCCACCAGGTTCCTCCCAGGCGTCTCAGTGCCCGTCGCCACAATCGCCCACAGCGACGAGGCCCTGCTGGCCACGGGGTGGATCTTCGTGGTGCACTTCTACAACGCCCACCTCGCCCCTCACATCTTCCCGTTCAACAAGTCTATCTTTACTGGACGAGTGGCGGAGCCCCGATACAAGAAAGAGCATCCAACTGAATATAGGCAAAGGGTGACGAATCAGGAGAGCTAAGGTTGTTCTCGCTGAAACGGACCGGGCTACAAACCCGCATCATAGTTCTCTCGGTCCTCAGCACGCTCGTGATGCTGGCCGTCTTCGGCATCTCGAGCGTGCTGGCCGTCCGTGACAGTATAGACCGCACCCTTCAAGAGCGACTGGTGCTGGCCCAGACCGATGCGGGTCTGACCGACCGCGTCCTGAAGCAAAACCTTCAGTACCTCCAGGACATGGCCATGAACTCGGAGGTCGACCTCCAGGGCACCAAGAAGCTGGACGCGGAGCAGCAAGCCCTGCATGAGGTCTACTCCCGTTCCATTTTCAGCGACGGCCTCTATCTGCTGGATCGCGCGGGCAACATCATCCTGACGGAGCCCTATCGGCAGAACGTGTCCCAGGTCAACCTTTCCTCCTATCCGCCTATCCAGAAGGCCCTGGCCACGGGGAAGCCCATCATCTCCAACGTCTACACCAGCGCCACCACCCATCACCCCGTCGTCTCGATGGTCTACCCGGTTCTGAACAGCAGCCACCAGGTTGCCGGCCTGGTCGGTGGTGACATAGATCTCACCACGCCCAGCCTCGCCAGCATCACCCAACCAGTGAGGCTGGGCAAAACGGGTTACTGCCAGATAGTGGACGGCAACGGCATCGTGCTGGCCAGCGTGCGGCAGCAGGACATCCTTCAGGAGAGCGACCACGGGAATTTCCTGGCGGGCCTGATCAAGAACAAACAGACCAGCATGGGGACCTGCCACGGATGCCACGAGAGCTCTCAAAGCCCGCGGCGAGAGACCGAGGTGATGGCCTTCGCCCCTCTCTCCATGGCGCCCTGGGGTATCACGATTCGACAGTCCGAGAGCGAGGCGCTTGCGCCCACCGAGCAGTTGAGACGCCAGTTCATCGTCTTCAGCGTGGCAATGACCCTGCTCTCACTGCTGTTGGCCTGGGCCATAGCCCAGAGCGTCCTCCGGCCCGTCGGCATGCTAAAGGCGGCCGCAGAGAGGATCGCCGCGGGAGATCTGACCGCACCGATCGAGTCAACAGGGAATGACGAGATAGGTATGCTAGCCCGAACCTTCGACTCGATGCGCTTGCGGCTGAAGGCATCCCTGGAAAAGATCCAGCAGTGGAATCGAGAGCTCGAGTCCAGCGTGCAGCTTCGAACACACGAGCTGAAGGAATCCCAGGAGCAGCTGGTTAGGCGTAACCAGGAACTCTCCATGCTGAACGCCATCTCTAGCGCCGTAGGGCAGTCTCTCAGGCTGGACAGTGTGTTGGAGAACGCTCTTGATCAAGTGGTGAACTTCATGAGGGCAGAGGTGGGTATCCTCACCCTGTTTGGCCAGCAGGGGGGAGAGGGCGAGAAATCCGTGTATCGCGGCTGCTCGGCCGAGGTGGCCGCTGCAGCGGCCAGACTGGGGCCCTGCAGACACCATTGGCGTGAGGACGAGGGGTGCGACCGCTCATCGGAGAGTTGCGTGCTGAGGGAGTCGCTTCTGGAAGCCTATCCGGACCTGACCGCCGCCGATTCGAAATCGATCACCTGCGTCCACCTCTGTTCCAAAGGTAGGGCACTCGGCACACTCTGTGTGGCAACCAGGGATTCCCTGCGGTTCGGCAGCAACTACTCTACACTGTTGGCCTCCGTGGCCCACCAGATAGCCGTCGCCGTGGAGAACGCCACGCTCTACCAGGAACTGCAGCAGAAGGAAGCCCTCAGAGGGGAACTTCTGCGAAAGGTGATCTCCGCCCAGGAAGAGGAAAGAAAGCGGATCGCCCGGGAACTCCACGACGACACCAGCCAGGCGTTGGCAGCCCTCGGGGTGGCGCTGGAAACCGCCTCGGTGGCCCCCGCCCAGGATGCAAAGGAGGTCAAGGCGCGGATCGCCAGCATCAAACCGCTGGCTGTCAGGATGCTGGAGGAGGTAAGGAAACTCACCCTGGACCTACGCCCGACGGTCCTGGATGACCTGGGGCTGATCCCAGCGATACGTTGGTACGGCGAGAACCGGCTGAAGGGCCAGGGGGTAAGGGTTCATCTGGAAACCACCGGCGACGAACGGCGGCTGGCTCCAGAGCTGGAGACGACGCTTTTTCGCGTGGTCCAGGAGGCGCTGAGCAACGTCGCCAGGCACGCCAAAGCACACAATGTGTTCATCACTCTCGACTTTTCGAGCTCAAGGGTTGTAATCGAGGTGGAGGACGACGGCAAGGGCTTCGACCTGGCGGCAGTCTCCAAGACCACCGACAGAGGGCGGGGGCTGGGGCTGATGGGAATGCAGGAGCGGGTAGCACTGTTCTCGGGCAACCTCGCCATCGAGACCTCGCCGGGCGCAGGTACTCAACTGCGGATCGAGGTTCCACTAGGAGGGGCCAACAATGGAGAAGACTAGGGTACTGATCGTAGACGACCACGCCATATTGAGGGAAGGTATTCGGGCTCTCCTCAGTCTCTATCCGGAC
>JAJYNT010000170.1 GCA_021786215.1 Chloroflexota bacterium
TGGCGCGGATCACCTGGCCCGGAAAGAACAGCTGGTCCAAGAGGCAATCGCCGCGATGCCAAAGGCGATCGGTAGGGCAGGGTTGCCCCAGCTGATGAATGCCAATTTCGATCATCCTATTTGGTCACAGCTGAAGGATAGCTGTCTCGCCTGCGGCAACTGCGCCCTGTCCTGCCCTAGCTGCTACTGCTACAACATCGTGGACCAGGTGGGTCTCGACACTGTCTCGGTGCAGCGGACCCGCACGTGGGACGCCTGCCTGCTTCTGGAGTTCGCGGAGGTTCACGGCGGCAACTTCCGCAAAGATAGGGACGCCAGGTTGAAGCAGTTCGCCTATCACAAACTTAGCTACTGGGTAGATCAATATGGCACGTTCGGCTGCGTGGGCTGCGGGCGCTGCATCAACGCCTGCCCGGCCGGGATAGACATCACGCAGGTGGTCAGGGAGATAGGGGGTATGACCCGATGAGAGAGAATCCACTCCTACCGGAGTCAGCGGTAGTACTGAAAACGAAACAACAAACCTACGACACAGTCACCTTCACCATGGCCTTCGTAGGCGGGCGGCAGTCGCAATACAGCTTCAGCCCCGGACAGTTCAACATGGTGAGCATCTTCGGAGTCGGCGAGGCCCCGATTTCCATCAGCTCAGAGCCCGCGCGTCAGGACTCCTTCGATCATACGGTGCGGATTGTGGGCAATCTGACCCGGAACCTACGACAGATAGAGGCAGGCGACGTCGTCGGGGTGCGTGGCCCGTACGGCAGCGGCTGGCCGCTGGACAAGGCTATTGGCAAGGATGTCTTGGTGGTAACCGGCGGCATTGGTCTGGCGCCCCTGCGCCCCGTGATCACCCACATCCTGGCGAACCGCTCACAGTTTGGGAGCCTGGAAATCCTGTATGGAGCGCGCACTCCACAAGATCTTCTATACACCGACGAGTTTGAGAGCTGGCGGTCCTCCGCCGATTGCATGGTTTCTGTGACCGTGGACACGGTGCCAGAGGGCCAGCAGTGGGATGGACAGGTAGGTGTGGTTACCACCCTGTACAAGCAGATGAAGACAAGGCCCAAGGATGCAGTGGTGATGATGTGCGGCCCGCAGATAATGATGAAATTCGGCATAGTCGGTCTGGAGAAGGGCGGCTTCTCTCCAGACGACATCTTCGTCTCGCTTGAACGTCGAATGAAGTGCGGAGTTGGGATGTGCGGACACTGCCAAACCGGTCCGGCCCACGTATGTAAGGACGGCCCGGTCTTCCAGTATTCCCAGCTTCGGCGGATGCCCATGCCAGCTCTGTAGCTCTGAGAGGAGAGATCATCCATGAGCAAGCCCAAGGTCGGCATATTCAAGTTTGCCTCGTGCTCTGGCTGCCAGTTGGTCTTCCTCGACTGCGAGGACGAACTTCTGGACCTGGTTGGAGCACTGGACATCGCCTACTTCCCTGAGGCGAAACGTGACAACGCCCCAGGCCCTTATGACATCGCCTTCGTCGAGGGGGCGATCACTACCCCTGAAGAGGTCCAACGCATCCTGGAGATTCGCCGGCAAAGCGGTTTACTCGTCGCCATCGGCGCCTGCGCGGTGACCGGCGGGCTGCCATCCCTCAAGAACTGGAAGCGACTCCCCTGGGTCAAGAGCGAGGTATACCCGAACCCCGAGTGGATCGATTCCCTGGAGACGGCCTTCGGCATCGACGCATACGTCCAAGTCGACGGCTACCTCAAGGGATGCCCCATCAGCAAGTCGGAACTGCTGGAGTTCGCAGTGAGCGCCCTGCTGGGAAAGGCGCCGAACCTGCGTGCCCACTCCGTCTGCGTGGAATGCAAGCTGAAGGAAAACGTCTGCCTGCTATCCTACGAGGGAGCACCATGTATGGGCCCGGTGACCAATGCCGGGTGTGGTGCCCTGTGCCCTACCAACGGCAGAGGCTGCTATGGGTGTTACGGTCCCAACAGTGACGCCAACGTCACATCCATAGGGAAAATCTTCGAAAGGTTGGGGGCCTCCCGGGCCGACATCGTCCGCAAGCTGCGGTACTTCGCCGGCACTCAGGAGCCGTTCAAGAATGGAGCAGAGTTCTATGACTAGCCTTGAGATCAAGGTCGATTACATTGCTCGGGTCGAGGGGGAAGGCGGCATCGACGTCCGAGTTGTCGACGGAAGGGTGGAGGATATCAAGGTCAACATATTCGAGCCTCCCAGGTTCTTTCAGGCCTTCCTGATCGGCCGGAAGTTCGAGGAGGTGCCGGACATCACGGCCAGGATCTGTGGCATCTGCCCGGTGTCTCACATGATGGCCTCCATCCAAGCGATCGAGGACGCCTTCGGTGTGGTGCCCAGCCAGCAAACACGGGATCTGCGCACATTGCTGACCCTCAGCCAGTTCATCCAGAGCCACACGCTGCACATCTACATGCTCCAGCTTCCAGACTACCTCGGGCACGAAAGCGTTATCTCCATGGTTGGCGACTATGGACCAGCGGTGAAGCGAGCGCTCAGGATGAAGAAGACCGCCAACGACTTCACCGCGCTGCTCGGCGGCCGCGAGATCCATCCAGTCACGCCGGTGGTAGGTGGGTTCACCAGGATCCCCACGAGAGAGGAGTTGCTTCGGATTAGGTCCAGTCTTCTCTCGATCAAGGAGGATGCACTCGAGACGGTCAAATTGGTCGGCACCCTGGAGATACCCCATTTCACCCCGGACACCGAGCAGGTCGCGCTCTACGACCCTGAGATATACCCGGTAAACGGTCGACGGTTGGGATCTACCAAGGGGCTTGACATCGACATAGGGGACTATCGCGTCCACATCAAGGAGCAGCAGGTACCGCATTCCAACACGTTGCACTCTCGCATCGAGGGCAGAGGCTCCTTCCTGGTCGGTCCTCTGGCAAGGATCAATATCAACCATGAGAGATTGTCCCCCGATGCGCAGGAGGCCTTGCACGTTGTGGGGCTAAGCCTACCCAGCACAAATCCCTTCGCTGGTATGATGGCGCGCGCGGTCGAGACCGTCCACGCCATCGACGAGTCGGTGCGAATCATCGACCGACTGGAGCCCGAACCGGAGGCAATCGTGCCGATCGAGCCGAGGGCAGCCACAGGCTACGGGGTCTCCGAAGCGCCCAGGGGAACCCTTTACCATTCGTACCGCTTCGACTCGGAGGGGATAGTCACGAAGGCAGACATCGTTCCCCCCACCGCTCACAATCTGTCCAACATGGAGAAGGACCTCTGGGCCTTTGTCCCGTCGGTACTGGGACTCACTCAGGAGGAAGCAACTCTCAGGTGTGAGATGGTCGTTCGGAATTACGACCCCTGCATCTCCTGCTCATGCCATTGAGACCGGCAGGGTGCCAGGAGGATGGCCAGGCGCAGGCCTACGGAAGCCAGTTGGGGCAGCATACTCAGCGATGCTCGAGCTGCTATACTGTCCGGTGTCAGGCAGCTTGCCCTAGCGATCCAACCTTCTCGACGACTCACCAGGTGCTGCCATGAAGATGGGGCTCCGTACAACGGTCCGGTTCTGGCTCTTTCTTCTGCTGGCGGTCTTTGTCCTGCTGGGAGTAACAGCCGGCTGTCGTGGGTCGACGCCGGCTCCGGCTTCCGGCCCGGAGATGCTCATCGCTGTGCTAAACGTTGGACAGGCCGACAGCATCTTTGTGAGGTCGGCCACCGGCCGCACCATGCTGATAGACGCCGCGAAGGAAGAGTCCGACGTCCAGCAGGTGGTGCTTCCCTTCCTCAAGTCCCACGGGGTCTCATCCCTGGACTATCTGGTGCTCACTCACCCGGACCAGGATCACGTGGGAGGGATGCCGGCCGTTCTTAATAATGGGCCACCCGCGGCCACCTTTCTCGATTCCGTGCAACCCGGCATCACCAATCAGAGCTATCTCCGCACCTTACAACTGGTGAAGGCGAAGGGTGTGAGGGCGGTAAAGGCACGACGTGGAAAGGCCGCTGTGGATCTTGGGGCCGGCACCGAGGTACAGCTATTGGAGCCGGAGGAGCCCTTGATCACTGGAGGCGGATCCAACAACAACAACTCCATCGTGTTGCGCGTGACCTACGGCTCGGTCTCCGCCCTTCTGACGGGTGATCTCGAAACGGAAGGTGAACATAGGCTTCTCGCTCACCACGATGACTTGCGCAGCCAGATCCTTAAGGTTGGCCATCATGGCAGTCAGGGGGCCACCTCGACCCAGTTCCTGGAGGCCGTCAAACCAGAGGTAGCCCTGATCTCCGCGGGCCACGGCAACCCCTACGGCCATCCTCAGCCGCAGCTTCTTCAACGGCTACAGCGACAGCACGTGAAGAGCTATCGCACCGACCTGGACGGCACCATCCAATTGCTGATCGACGGCACCGGCTTCAAGGTGATCACGGACAAGCAGGGAGGTTGAGCCTTCTATGAGCGAGAATTCGCACCTCTGGGCAGCCGTAGACCGAATCGTGCGCGATCAGTTCGGAAAAGAGCAAGCTGTGCTGGTCTTCGATAACGGCCAGCAGTTGGTCCTGCCTCTCAACGCGCTGCCCAGCGGGGTCCAACCCCAGCAGTTGGTCGCCGTCCAATTCCAGATCGATCTCGCGGAGAGCGCACGCAGGGCAGGCCAGGTGGAGAACATTCAACGACAGCTCTTCGATGAGTAGTAGAAGAAGCCGCG
>JAJYNT010000064.1 GCA_021786215.1 Chloroflexota bacterium
AGATACATAATCGATAGGTAGCTTGGTGCTTGCTCAGACAAGTCAGCCATCAACTTCAGGGCTATCGTGAAGATGGTGACACCTGCCGTCACTCGTGGTGAGAGGAAGTAGGCCGAGATTAGTATGGACACGAAGTATGGCAGACCTAGCAGTACAATGCCAGGCAGTAGCACTGTGTCTACGAAGAACGCGACGACCGTCGTGAGCAAAGCGAGTGCGAGAATGGCGAGATCCTTTGTCACGCGACTTGGCCCCCTCGATGCGGTGGATGCTGAAGGAAGAGGGATAACGTCAGAATAATACTATCATCTGCAGGGATGGCTGTCGACAGGGGGCTCTTGGCGTGCTGTCAGCTAAAGCTGAAAAGTGAATAGTTTAGGCTTCAAAAGTGTGGGAAATCGGAACGGGAACAGGTGAAATGGCGCTGGGCCTGGCTATCCACTGTTCAAAGGTGTGGGCCTGCGACGTAAGACCAGCTATGCTGGAGTTCGCCGAAAGGAAGGCCGCGGAGCGGGGACGGGACAATGTTGTGTTCAGGGGGGACTGACGCTCCTCGCACTACAATCATTGTCCGATCAAGAATCTCAGCAGCCATCGGAGGAGGTCGTATAGGAGCGGTGAGAGCAAGAGCAAGATCAGGATGAGCAGCAATGGCAGCACCGCCACCGTAGAGCCTTCCTCTACGGCCTCCAGCCTTTGCTCTGTTAGTTCTTCCTCTTGAGCCTGCATCTGGCCGGACCTCCTCATCGAGTGTCTTCGCCGGCGAGAAACGCCACCATCCTCCAAGGCATCAGACGCTTCTTTGGCGTCTTCCTCGGGGACTTGGTTCCCTGCCGCAGCGGATTCATTAGCTTTTCGTAGAGCATGCTCATTTCAACCACTCCACGTACTTGGGACGCACCGCCTGCACGTCAGCCTCGAAGAAGCCATTGCCCTCGTCAAATGTGCCCGAAAAAGAATAGATTGGCTGCACCAGAAGGAACGGCTCCAACTCAGGCGGAATGAAGCGAGGCGGCAATCCCGCCGCGGCGGTGGCGTAGTACTCCAGATATGCCCGGTCCACCAGCACCTCGCCGCTCAACATCGGCTCTCGCTCCTGCACCACCTGCGGCCGCTGCATCTGATAGATGGAAAGATCAGCCATTCCATCGACATCCGTCCCCGCACGTATCCCCGCCAGCTCGATCACTGGATAACCTTGCTTCGAGGTCCGTTCGGTGGTCCGCCCTTCCGCGATGGCCCGTCGCCCACGCTGCTCCCGCTGGTAGCGAGCCCCGCCTGGGCTTTCCAGCGCGTACTTCTTGCCATCATCCGTAGTCAGCACTAACAGAGCGTCGTCCCCTTGCCCCTCGATCTCCAGCCGTCCCAGCAGCGCCACCAGTCGCTCCTGGGGGTAAAGCTTCTCGAAGTGCTGAAGGCGGAGTCGTCCGCCCGGTGGCTGGATCGAGAGTCCCTCTACCTGGCCCCAAACCCGCACGTGCTGCTGGTCGAGCTGAGACAAATCCTCCAGCGCTGGACCTGATAGCCGAAACTGCGCGCGCGTGGGCGCCTCTCGCGGCCCTGTTAAGAGCGTGGCACTGTAGCGGCGATGTCCATCTTTGGCCTCGTAGACGACGGCGGAGAGCAGCCCCTCTAGCTCCACTTCCTCGCCCACTAGATACGAGGGCAAATCAGCCTCCTGCTTCGGCTTGCCACCCGACCGAAACACGCTCGATACACCTGTCGAGAAGCCGGCGTCGCTGGATCCCGAATCCTTCCTCACTCGCATCTGAAACACGTCCGGGCTGTTCTCCTGGAGCTGACGGAAAGCCTCCTCCGGCTTCAAGATGGGATACGCATCGCCGGGGACCAGCTTCGCGTTGGCGGATTGGAGGGCAGTTACTTTTCCTCCTGAGCCCACGGTCACCACAATTCCCAGGCCCCGCACTGGCCGCCCATCGACGGTAGGCACGAAAGTCACCTGTCGATAGACAGGGGTAGCTCCAGGAGGAGCATCGCTACCAGCCTCGACGCGATAGTCGAAGCTCAGAAGGCCGCGTCCCTGCAGGAACTCCCGCGCCGCTCGGATCGCCCCGGCGTCGTCAGGAGCAGGGGTGGCTGCTGAATCGGGAGGGGCAAGAGATGGGGGCTGTGGCGCAGGCTGCAGGGGGTCCGAATCGGGTCCCATGTTCGTGTCGAAGGAGAAATAGCCACGAAAGACTTTGTTGACTACCAGGCTTCCGCCCTCTCCTTTGACGACGAAGATGCCGTAGTCAGTATCGTCGACTACGCTTGATACCTCGATTCCCAGATGCCGGGCCAGCTCGCGTGCCCCGGTCTGGTCGATGGGCTCCCGCACCTGTCGGTAGACTCTGGCCTTCTCGGGGGCCTTCGGCAAGGCCGCTACGAGGCGAAAGCTGGCGTCTCCAAGCTGCCTGCGGATTTCTTCGACGCCATCTTCACCCATCTGTTGGGCATAGGCCGAGGCCACGCCAAGCAAGGAGGGCAGATAGGCTAGCTGGCCATCGACGCTACCAGATGTCTTGTTGCAGAGCCCGAGCCAGGCGACGGCGGCAACCAGGATCAGCGCTGTGCAAGCTGCCCCATGCCGCCACGGCCGCGGCAACACACCAGCCCAGCGCGGTATCGCCAAGGGAACGGGCCGCCATCGCCTGACGTCGAGAGGAGGTTGGAGGAGGGAGGTCTTCTCTCGTGTATCTCCGTTTACGAGCCCCTGCCGCAGGCGGGCCTGGAACTCGGGGTCAGGCTCGTCTTTCGGTGCCTCCTGCTGGAGGCGGCGGGCTGCCTTCAGGAGAGAGGCCAGGTCTTCGTCGCCGACCTCCACTTCCTCGCCATCCAGCAACCTGTCGAGGATATCGCCGAATAGCTCTACGTTAGTGCGGTCGTCCATTTGGCATCGTCCAGCGTGACTGCATCTCTTACCGTCATCATGAATAGAAACGCAACTACCTGAGAAAAAGTCACGCTAGCTCTAAGTGAGAGCGTGGCGCTGTCGGGAAACGTGGCGCATGGAGGAAATGGACGTTACTCACGGGCATTCTCCAGCGCCATCTTTTCTCTCAACGACACCATTGCCCTGTACAGCAGTTGCTTCACCGACGCCTCGGTACGGCCCATCACCTCGGCGATCTCCTTGCCTCTGAGCCCGTGGCTAAAGCGCAGCGCCATCGCGCGTCGCTGGTCAGGCGGCAGCGTGGCAACTACCGACCAGAGGTAGCCGGCCTCGTCGCGAGCAACCGCCACCTCATCGGGGGTCGAAGCATCATCGGCTATCCCCAGTGCGCGTTCGAGTGGCTCCCGAGGCCGCTCCTTGCGATGCCGGTCCACGATTATGTTGCTGGCGATGCGATAGAGCCAGGCCAGAAAGGGGCTACCCTGCCAGTCGTAGCTGTCGATATGCTCCAGGGCACGGCGGAAGGTTTCCGACGTCACATCCTCGGCATCCTGGTGCGAGCCGGTGCGGGCGTAGGCGTAGCGATAGACCTGCGCCACGCAGCGGTCGTAGAGCAGTCCCAAGCCCTCGCGGGAGGCCTTGGCCGCCTCCACCAACTGTCGGTCGCTGGCGAGCTGCGCTTCCGAAGCTCTCACCGTGCTGGCCCAGGAGGATTCCTGCAAGTGCTCTTTTCTTTCTCGATTGCCTGCCAAGGATGCGCTGCCCTCCTCAGCGATTCAGTTTGCATCCCAATTCCGCTATCGAACCGATCGGTCTGCAGCTTTCCTATGGTATCACCAGCTATTCAGCGTGTAACCTGTGGACTTCCACAGGTTACAGGATCTGCAGGGCAGATGCTTCCGTTTCGTCAACCCCCAAAAGCGACAGCATCAGGATGCTGCCGAGCTATCCACATTTACCAAACCTCAACCGAGCGGTGTCCCCACTGGGTTCAGGATCGCCCCATCAAGGGCGTCTACCGAGAGGCTGGTAGGTCACGTGCGATGCCTCGAATGCAGCCCGTGGGTTATGATGGTCCAGCCCATCGATCGTATTTCTGATATAATAACACCGTCACAAGGATGAGGTGCAGATACGGCAAGAGGGCACATTTTTCTCGTCATTAACTGACCGCCAAGTGCGGGTGCGACGCACGAAGTCGCGATAATCCAAACCCTTGCCTCTTGTTGGTCGCCATTACCCAGATGCGCCGCTGGGCCGATGCCTTAGCTTCCGTCGCCGCCATTTCCGCCGGCTGTTTGAAGCCTGCCTCGACGTGGAATATCCCATAACCCGTAACGACCATTGCTACGGCTATATTGACCAGGAGAAGGAACTCAAATCTCATCGACACTCCGTCCTCGGCCACACCTCCGCCCTGATCCGTGAGTGAACACATCTCTCCACCCAGCACCCAGCACCCAGCACCCAGCACCCAGCACCCAGCACCCAGCACCCAGTCTAACGCATTCATGTTTCACGTGTATTTCGCCCGTGTAACAGGTTCGAAACATGCTTCATTGTCGTTTGGCGGCAACGGCACGACTCTGCCCGCAACTACTATATCCAAACAATAGAAGCCTTCCACCAACTTGCTACAACTAGAGCGTGTTATGAACTGTGGGCAGGATCGGGTAGACTTCTGGTATGAAAACAAAACGCAAACCCTATCCGAGCGACGTGAGGGACGAGGAATGGGCC
>JAJYNT010000286.1 GCA_021786215.1 Chloroflexota bacterium
ACTGGAGGAGTCGCCCAGCGGCTGATCAACCTGACCAACGTCTGGGTGAGGCACATCCACGGGGGACTGGCGATCGCGGGGGTGCTGGGGTGTGCCATGTTCGCGGCCATCTCCGGCTCCAGCCCGGCCACGGTGATCGCCATCGGCGGCATCCTGATCCCCGCCATGGTCAAGGCCGGCTACGACAAGGAGTACGCGGTCGGGATCATGGCCAACGCCGGCACCCTGGGTATCCTGATCCCGCCCAGCATCCCGATGATCCTCTACGGCTTCGTGACCAACCAGTCGGTGGGGCAGCTGTTCATCGCCGGCATCGTGCCGGGCCTGATGCTGACGGCAATGCTGGTGGTTACGAGCTACGTGATAGCTCGACGAAGGGGTTACGAGAGACAACCGGTCGCCAGCTACAGAGAGCGGTTCAGAGCGACGGTGGAGGCGCTTCCGAGCCTGACCCTTCCCATCATCATTATCGGCGGGATCTACGGTGGCATCTTCACCCCAACCGAGGCCGCGGTGGTCGCCTGCGTGGCGGGTCTCGTTATCGGGCTCTTCGTGCACCATGAAATGACCTGGCGCGATATGCCCAAGATCCTCGCGGACTCGGCCAAGTCCACCTCGATGCTGATGCTGATCATCTCCATGGCGATGCTGTTCGGCTACATACTGACGACGGAGATGATCCCACAGCGGCTGTCCCAGGCTGTGCTGAGCACCGTCAGTGCCCCCTGGATGGTGCTGGTGATCATCAACATCATCCTGTTGATAGCCGGTTGCTTCCTGGAGCCCACATCCATCATCCTGATCCTGGGTCCCCTCTTCTACGCCGTGACAGCGCCGTTGGGGATAGATCCGATCCACCTGGGGATAATCATCACCATGAACATGGAGGTGGGGATGATCACCCCGCCGGTGGGGTTGAACCTGTACGTGGCCAGCGGGATATCCGGCATGAAGCTGGGTCAGGTGGCCAAAGCATCGCTGCCCTGGTCCATGGTATTGCTGCTTGCGCTGCTGATAGTGACCTACGTGCCACAGATAGCGCTGTGGCTGCCGAACTTGATCTGGCACTGAGCCTTTCCTGCAGTCGGGTCGCCGGCAGGAGCCGGCTCCTACAGGTAAGGAGTGAGGGCGAAGCATTTCTGCGTGGAGAAATGCTTCGCCCTGCACATCGGTCAGGGTCGGAGCAGGATCTTCATGGAATCGGCGGCCTTCTTAGCCATCTCCAACCCCTCGGTGTACTGCTCTAGAGGCATCACGTGGGAGATCAGGGAGGCGATGTCGATCTTCTTCGCGGCCATCATCGCAATCGCAGCCTCGCAATCACCGTAGGTGAAGGCACGGCAACCGATCATCTCGGCCTGCTTGAAGGCGAAGATCCCAAGATCTACCGGCCTCGGCTCCTTGGGCATCGCAACCATCACGATCTGTCCTCGGACCTTGACGAAGGTGGAGATCTGCTCAGTCAGGGGTGCGGCCCCGGCTGCGTCGAAGATGACGCCGGCGCCACGCCCGTTGGTCCGCTCCATGATCGCCTCTCGAACGTTCTCTTTCTTGGCGTCGATCACGTCGAAACCCAGTTTGCGCCCCAGCTCCAGACGCCAGTCGCTGACCTCCACCAAGGCTACCGGCACGTTGCTGGTGAGCATCGCTATCTGCCCGACCGTCAGCCCGATCGGCCCACCACCCAGCACCACCGCGTGGTCGCCCAACTTCAGTCGAGATCGCCGCACGGCTCCCGCGGAGACCGACGTGGGCTCCACCGTGGCCGCAACCTCCATGGACACCCCTTCAGGGATCTTGTAGATGTGTTGGACGGGCGCCTTGGCGTACTCAGCGTAGGAGCCATCGGTGTTGTGGCCGGGCATCTTCAGATTGATGCAGGAGTTGTAGGCCCCGTCGACACAGGCGTAGCAGTGGCCGCAGTTGAAGAGTGGCTCCACCGCGACCCGATCGCCGACCTTCAGGTGGGAGTTCGACGCCCTGATGTCGACCACCTCGCCCGAGAACTCGTGACCGATGATAACGGGCGGCACCGCACGAGGGTGCTTGCCCAGGTATATGGACACGTCGGATCCGCAGATCCCGGTATACGCAACCTTGATCAGGGCCTCGCCCTCGTCCAGGCTGGGGATGGGCCTATCCTCCAGCCGAACGTCCAGGGCCTTGTAGTAGACAGCAGCCTTCATGGCATTTTCCTTCCTCAAGCGGAGTCTTTAGGTCTGTTTGCCCGGGGTACTCGCTACGACACCGTTTGCCCCAGACACTGGAGCATGCCCGGCATGATGACCAACTCGGGAACGTAGGTACGCGCCGGCAGGCTGGACAGGAAGAGGCAGGCCGCCGCGATGTCCTCCGGCTGCATGGCCTTGTCCAGCACCTCGCGGCTGGGCGGGGTCCGTCGCTTGTTCATTATGGGAGTATCGCACAACCCGGGCATGACGACGCTCACCCGAATGCCGTTCAATCTTTCCTCAAGCATGGTGGCGTGGGCAAGCCCGATCACCCCTCGCTTCGCCGCCTGATAGGCGACCCCCGACTGGTCCGGCCAGCGGCCGGAGATCGATGAGATATGGATGATGAGCCCGCCGCCCTGCTGCCGCATCTGGGGAAGTATAGCCCGCGTGAGGTAGTAGGCCCCATGCAGATTTGTATCGATAAGGTGGTGCCAGTCCTCGTCCTTCAGCCGGGACAACTCTCTGTTGGGGGTGTTGGTCCCCACGCAGTTGACCAGTATGTCCACCTTGCCGAAAAGCTCCACCGCGCTCTGCACCACGGCCCCAACCTCGGCCTTCCGTGAGGCATCCGCCTTGCGGATCACGATCTCGCCCCCCGCGGCAGCCGCCTCGGCCGCGAGATCGTGAAGGGCCTCTTCCCTGCGTGCCGCCGCGATCACCCTGCAGCCGGCCGCTGCCAGGGCAAGGGCCGTGGCCCTCCCCATCCCGCTGCTGGCACCCGCCACGATAGCAGTCTGTCCCGATAAGTTGCTCATGTTGTCTCCTTCTAGTTCTCCCGCTTCCCTCTTGGGGAAGGGGGAGAGGGGGTTAGGTCAACTACGGCTCCAGCAGCACCTTCATGGAGGCGTCGCCCTTCATCGCCAGCTTCAGCCCGTCAACACCCTGCTCCAGCGGTATCACATGGGAGATCATCGACTTCACGTCGATTTTCCCCTCGGCAATCAGATTGATCGCGGCTCGATAGTCGTCGGCGTTATACACTCGGCAGCCACGCAGATCGATCTCCTTCAGCGCGAAGGCAGCCGTATCGACAGGGTGTGGCTCCTTGGGCATCGCGACGATCACCACCTGGCCATGCACCCTGGTCAGCGCCGCAAACTGTGCCACGACCGAGGCCGCGCCCGCCGTATCGAAGAGGACATCCGCACCCCTCCCTCCGGTCCTGCGGAGCACCTCCTGCACCATGTCCACCTTCTTGGGGTTGATGGGATCGAACCCCATCTGTCGAGCCAGGTCGACTCGCCAATCACTGACCTCCACGATCTCCACAGGCCTCGCGGAGACGACACGGGCGACCTGAGCAACCAGCAACCCGATGGGGCCGCCCCCGAGAACGACCACGTGGTCACCCAACTTGACCC
This sequence comes from Chloroflexota bacterium, assembly GCA_021786215.1. Next base: position 3,596 of record JAJYNT010000286.1, read on the forward strand.
GTGAGCGGCGTACATCGTGAGTGGCCACCGCGGAGGGCTCCACCAAAGCGGCTTCCTTCAGGCCGAGGTTATCCGGAAGGTGATAGACCCGATGCGCGGGGGCAACGACGTACTCCGCGAAGCCTCCGTCGCAGTCGTTGCCCAGCAGCTTCAGGCTGGTGCAGACATGGTAGGCACCCGACTCACAGGCGTAGCATTTTCCGCAGGGAAGAAGGGGCTCGACCACGACGTGGTCACCCGCCTTGAAGTCGGTGCCGGAGGCATTAACCTCGACGATCTCCCCGGAGAACTCGTGGCCCGGGATCATCGGGGGTTTCGCACGCCAGTGCTTGCCGGAGTATATGGTGATATCGGAGCCGCAAATACCCGCGTACGCAACTCGGATGAGCACCTCTCCCTCCTTCGGGACCGGCTTGGGCGAGTCTTCAAAGCTAGCTTCGTACGGGCCATGCCAAACGATCGACTTCATGCTCCAGATTCTCCCAACGGCATGAGGAATGAGTTGGTGAACAGATTAGTCCAAAGGCAGAGCGCAAGGCAAGGGACAACGTGCGGAATGGTATAATCCCTTTGGAACCCCTTCGCCGTTCCACTCTTTCCCGTGAAGTCCGCCGGGTTCGCCGCTATGAAACGGAGGTAGCATGAACGATCAGCAGCTCTACGCCCAGGTGATTGAGCTTGAAGGCCACATCATAGACTCGATGATCCTCCCCCAGATCATGGACGAGGTCATGGACCGGGGGGGAGACTTCGATGTCCAGGAGATCCGAGTGGGGCGCCGAAAGTCCGAACCCAGCTACGCTCGGATAGAGCTGCGGGCCAAGTCCCCGGAGTTGTTGGACCTGCTGGTTCAGTATGCCCGCAGGGTGGGTGCCACAGTGCCCGCTGTAGAGCAGGTGCGGAGCGAGCCGGCCCCTGCCGACGGGGTTTTTCCGGAGAGCTTCTACTCCACCACCAACCTGCCGACCCTGGTTCGGCTCGACGGAGGGTGGGTGCAGGTAGCGAATCCCGAGATGGACCTGGGCATCGTC
>JAJYNT010000492.1 GCA_021786215.1 Chloroflexota bacterium
GGACAGTGCACCCGCCGGCAGTCAGGGTGGCGCAGGGCTGCTCACGATTCTTAAAAGCAAGCCAGCACTTTGCGCACGAATCCGGTCTTGGGAAACGCGCCACCAGCGCCCTGCCTTTTCGCCGGTCGTAAGGGCCGATCAGGTCGGGATTGCTCGCCCCGAACAGCCCAACCCAGGGAACTCCGATCGCTGCCGCCACGTGCAGTGGACCGGTGTCGATCCCGACCACCACGTCACTACGAGCCAGCAGCGCCGACATCTGCCGAACCCCTACCTGCGGCCACAGCGGCCCGAACTTGCAGCGTTCGCGCAATTGCCGAGCATGAAGATGACTCCTGGGAGCTATCAGCAGGGTGTCATAACCGAGGTCAACCAGGCGATCGTTCAACTCCGCCCACTGGGGCGCCGTCCATAGCTTGAGGCTGTTAACTGCTGAAACCACCAGCGACACCAATGGACGGCATGATGGACGCTCCCGTGCCAGGTAGCTGTCGGCCCAGCGCTGGGCCTCAGGAAACAGCGTCACTCTGGGACTCCGCTCATCCCCTGGGATCTTGGACCCGATTTGACCCTCGAGGTAGTCAGCCAACAGATCGAGGGTGTGGCAAACCTCGGGGAGCGGCGGCCACTGCGGAGTCCACCACCTACGAAATGGGGTGTGATTCTCCCAGATCGAGAACAGATTGATGACACGGTCGAATGGACCAAGTTCCATCGATGCAGCGGACGCGAGAGCTCGGGCGATGAAGCGGCGAGGTATCAGTCGGTCCAGAGGCCGCAGGGGTAGCGGCGCGCGGGTCACGAAGTAGAATGGGCTCACCAGCCGGTAATCGCCGGGCTCTAGCAGGTCCGCGGCATACTGTCGGGCCACCATCGTCACTTTCCACTCCGGGCGGTGATTCATCACCGCACGAAGCAGAGGCTCCATCATCACCATGTCACCGATACCCGGCGCGAACGGAATGAGCAGTAGCCTGCTCTCCTCACGGTTGTGAAGCCTCACTCGGGCACCCCCCACTGCTTCGTGATGGTCCAAGGCCCCCTGGCAAACAACGTGCCCGATCCCCAGGCCGACCTATCTGGCATGTTTGTTGCCCACCACTGGGCAGTCTTCACGTCAGACCAAGGAGCATCTTCCGGTGTTTCGACGACCGTCAACCGCTCAGCGAGGATGGAAACTGATCTTGGTGTCCCACACACACTGGGATCGAGAGTGGTACCTCCCCTTCCAGCAATTCAGAGCCATGCTGGTGGAGGCGGTGGACAGCCTGCTGGAGATCATGACCGGCAACCCGGACTATCGGTACTTCACTTTGGACGGCCAGACCATAGTGCTGGAGGACTACCTGGAAGTACGTCCCGATCGAGAGAAACAGATCCGAACCCTGATCCGCGATGGCCGGATCCTGATCGGCCCGTGGTACGTTATGCCAGACGAGTTTCTGGTCAGCGGGGAAGCGCTGATTCGTAATCTGCTGGAAGGCAGAAGGACGGCGGCGCGCTTCGGGCTCACCATGATGGTGGGCTACATCCCGGACCCATTCGGTCACATCGCCCAGATGCCGCAGATTCTCCGCGGCTTCGGCATAGACTCAGCCGTGCTCTGGAGGGGTATAGGAAGCGAACTGAGCCACAACGAAGCCCTCTGGGAATCCCCGGACGGCAGCCAGCTGTTGCTGGAATATCTGCCTCGTGGCTACGCCAACGCGGCTGTCCTTCCGGTCGCAACCGGCGCTTTGATGGAGCGGTTGGCCCATATCCGGTCAGAATTGGAGCCGGGCGCAACCACCCCCTACCTGCTGCTAATGAACGGTGACGACCACATGTTCCCTCAGAGGGAGATCCCCGACATCGTGAAGACAGCCAACCAACGATTGAGGGATGCTGAGGTGATCGACGGCACACTGCCCATGATGATTCGGGCGGTGAGAGACTCAGCAACGGCAAACGGGATGGAATGGGAAACGCTGCGAGGGGAGCTTCGCTCCTCGGAGCGTGCCCACCTGCTGGCCGGCGTTCTCTCATCCCGCATAACCCTCAAGCAGCGGAACTTCAACTGCCAGACCCTGTTGGAACGGTGGGCCGAACCATTCAGCAGTTTCGCCACGCTGCTGTCGCCGACGAGGTTACCGGATCAGGCCTCCGTCCAGGATGGGACGGCACGAGACGCCCCGGGTCTCCTTCGGCTCGCCTGGCGCTACCTCCTGGCGAACCAGCCCCACGACTCGATCTGCGGATGCAGCATCGATCAGGTTCACCAGGAGATGCAGACTCGATTTGACTGGTGCGAGCAGATCGCCGGGCCAATCGTGGAGCGTGCCCTGGACACCATCGCCGCATCGACGGACAGCGAATCGTTGATCAGCGACAGGGCGGTCGGTGGGGCCATCGTGGTCTTCAACTCGGAAGCTGGACCTCGGACCGACTACGTGGAGGCCGTCGCTCAGTTGCCCATCGGCGCGAGGGATTCCATCCTGGTGGGATCCAACGGCGAGATCGTACCCCACAGTCTGCTCAGAACCCGGGTCACGGAGCTGGCCGCCGGCACCCTTACCCGATCCCAACTCCAGGGTTACCTGCGTCTTGCCGGACCGGGGAAAGACTGGCCCCGTTGGAAGCTGCGCATCATGGAGAAGGTGGCCCGGGCAGCCCTCCGGGGAAGGCTACCCAATCTGGTGGTAACCACGATGGATGTGGTGCCGGGTGACGATCCCACCACCGTCACAGTAGAGGCCGAAGTAGCCGCGGGCGAGCAACACAACTACGACGCTATCGCGGCCGGTCTACGGCAGTTATCCAGCCTGGTGGATCGAGGCGACGCTCGCCTATTCCATTTCCGAGTTCATCGCCAGGATCAGGTAGAGATCGGCTTTGTCGCCACCGATGTTCCCTCCCACGGTCTCAAACTGTTCCGCTTCGAGAAGACCAGACCCTCTGAGGGGTCACCTGCTCACCAGCACGAAGAGGCAACCCTGGAGAACGAGTACATCTCACTTCAGATAAGCAGGGAGGACGGGTCGGTTCGACTGATCGATCGAGAAACCGGGGCGATCTACTGGGGGCTCAATAGCTTCGTCGACGGTGGGGATGCCGGGGACGAGTATAGCTACTCCCCGCCAGACGACAACCCGATCGTGAATGTTCCGAGCGAACCGCCGACCATCACCCTAGAGGAAAATGGGCCGGCCCGTTGCCGGGCAAGAGTGGACATGAAGCTGCGGCTCCCGAGCGCCCTTAGAGAGGACCGTCGGGCGAGAGCCGCGGAGACGGTGGACTGCCCCCTAACCAGCTGGCTTACCGTCTATCCAGGTGTGCCGAGGGTGGACGTGCGCACCGTCTTCACCAACCTTGTCCGAGACCACCGGCTGAGGGTACACTTTCCCACCTCGCTGCGCGCCGCTGTTGTCCACGCGGAAGGCCAGTTCGCCGTGATCCGAAGGCCAGTCGAGGCTGCTCGTCCCGTCCCTCCCGATTGGGTCGAGCATCCCGTGACCAGTCAACCTCAACTGACCTTCGTGGACGTCAGCGATGGAGAATACGGCCTTCTGGTTGCCAATCGGGGGTTGCCTGAATACGACGTAGCCCCAATGGAGAGTGGTCCCTGCATAGCCCTCACCCTTTTGCGTTGCGTTGGCTGGCTTTCACGCGGCGATCTCGCGACCCGACATGGAGACGCTGGCCCATCCATCCCTACACCGGGAGCCCAGTTGCCGGGCACTCACACCTTCGAATACTCGATAGTTCCCCACGTGGGAACGTGGGAACAGGTGCTGCATCAGGCTCACTGGTTCGCTAGACCACTGCGGTCTGCATGGACCGGCCTTCACCAGGGGCCGCTCGGTGCGGAAGCCAGTCTCTTGAGCTTGACTCCCACGAGCCTCGTCCTGTCGGCGCTGAAGCTGCCGGAAGATGGCCGGCAAGAGTTGATTGTGCGGCTGTTCAACTCCACTGAGAAGGCTGTCGATGGAGCCATCCACTGCTTCTTTCCACTGGAATCGGCGGCGCTGGCCAATCTGGCGGAGGAACCCGGTGAGGAGATCCCTCTTCTCGATAGCCGGACCCTACACTTCCTGGTAGCTGCCTCCCGGATCGTGACACTGAGGCTTACTCCTGCCAGACAACGCCCCTCGGCATCCCCGGGCCTCAGTGCTCCCTTGCCCTAGCCCACTCATGTCAACTGGGGCACCCTTATTGCGTTCACGCTCACTTCACAGCGTGTCTCGAGCCCTCTAGGCCGCGATCCAAGAAGGGCGGTGAACAGGAAGGTGCTGTTCCGGTTAGTGCAAGTCTTGCTAGCCTGGCTCGGCATCGCTTCGATTGCGCACTCCCGTGGGGGCCCCGCCCTTACACCAGAACCGGAACGTCCCGAAGCCCCAGGCATTACTTATCGACAGCTCCGGCACCTGTTCGTGGCTTCGATATTCCTTGTCCTCGGCATCTGGTTCGCCCTGTGGTTCGCATCCCAGACCCAGCAGGTCCTCACCCTTCTGACAATATCCGTTCTGCTGGCCATGGCGTTGCGGCCCACGGTGGACAGGATGAATCGATGGAGATTGCCCCTGTTGCGCAGGACGATGCCCCGTGCTCTGGCCATATTCCTGATATACATCTTTGTTGCC
>JAJYNT010000316.1 GCA_021786215.1 Chloroflexota bacterium
GATGCCGAGCGGGAGGCGCTGCTGCGCCAGCAGGATGCCCTGGCGGGCATCGAGACCACCTCGCCGGCCGGACAGTTCTGGAAGTACGTCCAGAACGCCCTGGACAACAACACCGGCTGGTTCGGCGACTGGCCGCAGCCCAGGGGACCACAGAGTTCGTAGGCCGGCCACCCGGTCTTATTGGCGGCGAACACCTTCATAATGGAGACCGCGAACCCCGAGCCTCACGCCATGAGGCTCGGGGTTAACCGTTGCCCAAGATCGTGCCCATGGAGACTGTCCCAATGTGGGTAATGGCGTCGTTCCGCAATTCGGTGCCGTGGGGCACGTGACGCGAGCGAGCACAGCGTCACGCTTGTGCCCCGCCGCCCGCCGCGCGACCAGCGGCTCCCGTAGCCAGCCCCTTCAGTGGGCTTTGCTTTTTTCAGCCCTGCGGCTTTAGCCCGGGGCGACGCCGAGCGCCGTGTCCCCTTGCGCTTGCAAGATTTGGAGCGGTTTCTGCCCGCGACTGATCGCCTCTTCGGGTATGAATCCTGATGTGGGGATGGCCACGCTCCGGCTCGAAGGTGATTTCGGGGTGTCAGAGGGGACGCAACGACTAGTGAAACGCAAGACGGTGTGGTCCACCAGTGTGCGGTCGGTCGGCTATGACGAGTCCGATCAGGTTCTGGAGATCGAGTTCGTCAGCGGAGGGATCTATCGGTACTACGGGGTACCCAGAGAGGTGTACCAGCGGATGCTCGAAGCACCGTCCAAGGGTGCCTACTTCCTGCAGCACGTCAAGGACGAATACCAGTACAGCCGTGCCGCTTGAGCTTCGGGCCCCGCGGGCAGCGGCTCAGAGTGGGGCCTCCACTCAGAGAGCGACTGTTGATTCGTTGCGGTAGAATGTGGCCCTGCCACAATTAGACTTACCTGGTGAGGCCAGCCGTATGAACGAGGATAGCTCCAGCGGCGAAGAAACCGGTAAGCTGCCGCACATTCTCCGGTACTGCCCCCTGGAACCGGGGGAGCCCGTTTCCTGGGAGGAGTGCGCTCGCTGCCCACTCCGTCCCGATCCGCCCCTGACCCAGTGCTCCAGTAGCCGTGGGAAGCCGAAACCGCGGCCACGCGGCTTCTGGGACCAGGAGGTTCCGTAGCTTTCTAGCTCATGGTATAATATTAAGAACCTGAGTAAGCGGTTGGTGATCCCCCCGTTAAGTCCCTTCTCGATGCCGTGTCGCGTGGAGAGACTCTCTTCGGCTCTTCGAAGGCCGGGATACCAGCGTTGGACGAAGGAGCCACAGCGCAATGAGACCCAGCATCTCTGCTTTCTTCCCGGCCTACAACGATGCAGGCACCATCCCCAGCATGGTCATCGCCGCGGATATCACCCTTCGATCCCTGACGGACGACTACGAGATCATCGTGGTGAACGACGGCAGCAGCGATCACACCGCCGAGGTGCTGGAGGAGTTGAAGCGGAGCTATCCGCGGTTGAAGGTGGTGCACCATGAGAATAACCGCGGCTACGGCGGGGCCCTGAGGACCGGCTTCGCCAGCGCCAGCAAGGAGCTGGTATTCTACACCGACGGGGACGCCCAGTACGATCCCCGAGAGATGGTGCTGCTTGTGGAAGCCCTGACCCCCGAAGTGGACGTGGTCAACGGCTACAAGGTGAAACGCTCCGATCCTCTCCACCGGGTAATCATCGGCAAGCTGTACCATTGGACGGTCAAGACTGCCTTCGGGTTGAAGGTGCGAGACACCGACTGTGACTTCCGGCTGTTTCGTCGAAGCGTCTTCGACAAAGTGCGGCTGGAGCGGAACAGTGGGGTGATCTGTGTGGAGATGATGAAGAAGGTGCAGGATGCCGGCTTCAACATCGCTCAGGTCCCGGTGAGCCACTTCCATCGCGCTTACGGCCACTCGCAGTTCTTCAACTTCTCCCGGGTGTTCCGAGTCGGCATAGATCTGACCAAGCTCTGGCGAGAGCTGGTGCTGGAGAAGAGCCTTAGCCAGGGTAGGGCCGAGACGGCAGCAGCGCCAAGAGAACGATGAGTGCCCTCGCCGACCATGAGAGCTTCTACCGAGGTCGCTCTGTTCTGATCACCGGGGGGCTGGGATTTCTCGGGAGCAATCTGGCCCACCGCCTGGTCGACCTGGGAGCCGACGTCTTGCTGGTGGACTCCCTGGTGCCAGACTACGGGGGCAACCTGTTCAACGTCGCCGATATCCGCGAGAGGGTGCGGGTCAACGTCGCCGATATCCGCGATGAGAACAGTATGGACTACCTGGTTCGGTGGCAGGAGATAATCTTCAATCTGGCCGGCCAGGTGAGCCACGTCGACAGCATGCGTGACCCCTACACCGACCTCGATATTAACTGCAGGGCTCATCTCTCGATCCTCGAGGCCTGTCGAAAGTTCAATCCTCAGGTCAAGCTGGTGTATGCCAGCACCCGTCAGATCTACGGTAAGCCTCTTCGCCTACCTGTCGACGAGATGCATCCCAAGCGGCCCACCGACGTGAACGGCATCAACAAGATGGCCGGAGAGTGGTACCACATCCTGTACAACAACGTCTATGGGATACGCGCCGCGTCACTCAGACTCACCAACAGCTACGGCCCGCGGCAGCTGATGAAGCACAACCGGCAAGGCTTCATTCCCTGGTTCATCCGTCAGGCCATCGATGGAGAGGAGATCCTTCTATTCGGGGATGGCAGCCAGCTCAGGGATTTCACCTTCGTGGATGATGCGGTCGATGCCTTTCTGATGGCCGGGGCCAACCCGGCGGCAGATGGCGAGTTCTTCAATCTGGGCGGTGCAGGACCTGTCAGCCTCAAGCAGTTCGTCGAGCTGCTGCTGGATGTGGTGGGTCATGGCAGCTACCGGTTGGTGCCCTTTCCGCCGGAGAAGGTTTCCATCGACATCGGGAGCGTCTACTCCGATTACCGAAAGATCCATGATGCCCTGGGCTGGGAGCCGCGCATATCCCTGCGGGACGGCCTGCGGACTACCGTGGATTACTACCACCAGAACAAGGAACACTACTGGTAGGGAGATCTATCCCCTCTCCCTCTGGGAGAGGGTGAGTGCACCAATGCTTCTCCCTTACCCCGACTATCTCCCCTCAGAAAAGGGAGCGGCGAGGTGGTGGCTATGCGCATCGAGTTCAACGATCTGAAGCCTCAGCATCGGGAATTGCGCGAGGAGATACGGGCCGCGGTTGAGCAGGTGCTGGACGATGGTTGGTTCATCCTGGGCCGGCAGGGGGAGGCCTTTGAGCGTGAGTTTGCGGGCTACTGTGGAGTCGCTCACTGCGTGGGAGTGGGTTCCGGAACGGAGGCGATCCATCTCGCGCTTGTAGCCGCCGGGGTTCAGCCCGGCGACGACGTGGTGACATCCTCATTGACGGCGGTGCCCACCTGCTCTGCCATCACCTTCGCGGGGGCTCGTCCGCTGTTTGTGGATGTCAATCCTCGCACCTTCACCATGGATCCGGAGAAGCTGGAATCGGCCATCACCCCCAGAACCAGGGCAATCCTTCCCGTGCATCTGTACGGACAGGCGGTCGACATGGACCCAATCCTGGAAGTGGGGCGGAGCCGTGGGATCCCCGTAATCGAGGATGCTTGTCAGGCCCACGGGGCCGAGTACAAGGGGCGTCGCACGGGGTCGTTGGGGATGATGGCGGCGTTCAGCTTCTATCCCACCAAGAATCTCGGGGCGAGCGGCGATGCTGGCGCGGTGACCACCAATGACTCCGAACTTGCCGACAAACTGCGGCTGCTGCGGAACTACGGTCAGAAGAAAAGGTACTATCACGAGATCAAGGGGTTCAACAGCAGGCTGGACGAGATGCAGGCGGCGATCCTGCGAGTGAAGCTGCGCCACTTGAACCGATGGAACGAACTGCGGCGGACCAAGGCGAGACTTTACGACTCTCTGTTGCGGGAGGTGGTCCGACCTATTGAGGCCGACTACGCGAGGCACGTTTATCACCTCTACGTTGTACGCAGCCGTCGGAGGGACCAACTTCAGCGTTTTCTGGCCGAGCGCGGGATAGGTAGCTTCATCCACTACCCTGTACCGGTTCACCTTCAGGAGGCCTATCGGGATCTGGGGCTCTCTCGGGGCTCCTTGCCGGCTACCGAGCTGTGCGCCGATCAAATCCTGTCGCTGCCCCTATATCCCGAGTTGCCAGACGAGCAGATCATGGAGGTGGCTGAGGCCATCAACCAGTTCGGATAGGAACGGCATCCCCGGTCTTCCTTCCCTAGACGGCATAGATACTTGCACCAACTGTGTATAATGGGCTCAATTTCTGTTTGGGGTATGCAATCGGTTTGACCATGAAGCTGCGATTGGTCCTGCTCTTCGCCCTGCTGTTGATTGTGCCCGCCCTCTCCTCTTGTTCCTCCCAACCATCACCCTACACTGTCATGGAGAGCTACCTCAAGGCATGGGAGGAATCCCGCTACGGCGACATGTACGACCTGCTGTCCACCGCGTCGCAGGTCAGCATCCCGCGAGACAAGTTCATCCAACGCTATCAGGCCATCACCGAGGGAAGCACTATCTTATTCGTCAAGACAAGCTTCACCAGGGACGACCAGCTAGCCAAGGCCGAA
>JAJYNT010000403.1 GCA_021786215.1 Chloroflexota bacterium
TAGTCTCTAACTCGGGCAAAGGAAGAGCGCAGTCTGGCAACCTCGTCCCCTCCACGCGAGAGATCGAGGCCGATCTTGGATCCGCCCGAGAGATCTCCCACGGCCAGACGGTCAGCCTCTCCAACCAGCCACCGAATAGGACGGGCTATCGAAATCGCTACTACCAGAGAGAGGATGGTTGTAATCACGAGGACCATGGCTATCGTCATCAGAGCCGACTGAGTCATGCTGTCGGTGGCGGCGAGGAAGCTGCTTTCGGGCACACGGACCGAATAGGTCCAGGGCTTCGTGGTGAGGGGCGCGGTGGCCACATGGAAGGTAGCGCCGTTGTCCTGAATAGTGAAATTGGGCTGTTTGGTTGCGTTGCGGATTCCTGCCGCCAGGTTCTGGTCGTTGGTCCATTGCAGCTTCCCGCCGCTGCCAAACTGCTTGGCATCCGCGATCTTCTTGACCACGTCATCAGATGGCTGAACCACGGCCTTGAACTGGAGAGAGGTATCCGCGCCATCGTACAGCCGGACCAGGTTCTCGTCCACGAGGGTGCCCGATGTGCCTTTTCCGATCCCGTTCTTGTCACCGTCGACGAGGGCGAAAATCCCGGAGCCATCCGTGTTAAGAACGGCTACACCCACGATACCGCTGTCACCTTTGATGGGCGCACTGTATGCGATCGTTGGTTTGCCGGTATCGGCACTGACCGACAGGTCCGAGGTGTACAGACTCCCCTTCACCGCCTGCTGCCAATAGGGAAGAGCGTTGTACATCTTGCCGACCATGGTGGAGACGGTGGACGCGACACACTTTCCGGACGTGTCCATGACGTAGACGCCGGTGTAGCTCTTGTTGGAATCCATGAAGCTCTTTAGCGTAGCGTCCAGAGCCAGTTCCGAGGGATTATTGCCGCTCGCTGCCGCGACTACCACCCAATCGGAGGCAATCACCTTAGCCAACTGCATGTTTTCGGAGTTGAGACGGTCTATGGCCTGGGCGGTAGTCCGAGCCGTCGACAGCATCGATCTCTCCATATCCTGCGTCATGGCATCACGCGCGCGGACGTTATCCATGTAGCCGAGCGCGAGCACAGGGAGCAGCGAGATAGCCAGGGAAAACACAAGCAACTTGAACTTCAAGGACCAACCTCGAGGGATCAGACGACTGGGAACCTTTGCGGCGACAACCATATGCGTAACCAACCTCCTGATACCAAGTGAGGATGCATCATTTATTTAGATCGGCAGCGCTGCCGCTCCTGAGTAGAGGTTTCCGAATTGTGTCCGGATTCCGTCCGGATTCCGTCCGCATCCCACCGGCTGCCAACCTCATCGAGTAGCCACGTTCATCCGGAGAATCGGCAGATATTCACGCTTCACGGGAGGGCCGGGACAATATACAATGGAGCTGGAAGAGCCATCCGCGGCTGGACACCGACCGCGGATCGGGAACGGAGGCCAGCGCTGTGAGGATCGAGCGGATCAACTCGGCGATCTACAGGATAACCGCCCTTTACGATAAAACCGGCACCGTTTTCCTCTACCTGATAAAGGGAAGCCGCGTCGCCCTCGTGGATACCGGTGCGGTCGACTCGCCACGAGAGGTGCTGGAGCCTGCCCTGGCGGAAATCGGCATGGACCTGTCCGATGTGGATCTGATCCTCAACACCCACGCCCATCTGGACCACTCCGGCGGCAACCTGGAAACCAAACGCGCCTCCAATGCCCCCATTCACGTCCACACGGCGGACCTGCCGATGGCCCAGTCCACTGAGACCCAGGTGGAGTTCCACATCGCCCCACTGCGAATCCTCGAGTTCCCGGCCGAGGCGATCCAGGAGCGAACCGAGTACGTAATCAGAAACGCGGGACCATCGGTCGGTGCCGACGTGCTGCTGACCGACGGCGAGGTCGTGGACCTGGGATCGGGTGTACAGTTGAAGGTGATCCACTGCCCCGGCCATACCCCGGGCCACGTCTGCTACCTCTGGGAGTCCGAGGGCCTGCTGATCTCCGGAGACGCCATCCAGGGGCAGGGGTCTCGCCCCGGCGGCTACCCTTATTATTTCAATGCCCGTGATTACCGGCGATCCCTGGCGGCCCTGAGCAAGCTGGACATCCGCACCATCTGTGCGGGCCACGCTTTCCTGGGCGGAACCCTGGTCAACTCACCCGTACGAACCGGCTCGGGGGTGGCATTGTTCCTCCAGGAATCGATTCGGGTGGCGGACACCATCCACAAAGCCGCCGCCGAGGCGATCCGCCACAAACCGGGCGCAAGCAAACGAGAGCTGGCTTTCGCGGCCCTCTCGGAGCTGATCTACCAGATCCCGCAACTGCTGGTGCGCCAGACCAGCATGCCCCTCCACGCCGGACCCGTGCTGTTGGCCCATATCGACGCGGCCCTGGAGGGCAACTACCCCGCCTGATTAGTCGCTCGCCATTCGGTCCGTTCTGCCCGACCTTTGCAAACCTCGGCCCACCTGGCTTCCTGGGCGCACCTGTGTTCGGTCACAATGCGAGCACAACGAAAAGACACAATGGGCCTGCGGGCAAGGGCAATCCCTGGTTAAGCACAACACTGACTGAGGCCGCATGGGCGTCTGCCAAGGTGAAGAAGAGCTACTTCTCGGCCCTGTCCGGCCAGCTCTCGGCGCACAAAGGGGGCGAGACGGTTAATCTTGGCCGTGTCCCACGCCCTCCTGGACATTATCTATTTCATGACTTGGAAGGGCACAGCCCACGTCAGTCTTGGAAGCAACCCGACGCGCGGAACCGCCAGTCAGTGGTCCCACTCGCTGTGAAGCAGATCGAGAGCCTGGGATACAAATTCACCCTTGAGCCAATATGGCCCCATTTTCAGGGAAACTGCCGCTAGAGGCTCAACGGTACATCACATCCGCGAGAGAAGGGGGCCGAACACGGCGGTGTGGACACACCCCCCATCTAAGTGGTCCGTCCGGCAAGTGTGTGTACTCTCGCACCACAATTGTGTGACGGACCTTCTTTGGATAAGGATAGCCGTTCAGCCTTGATCCAGGTTGGTGCGACAAGGATTCTCTAGAGCGTGTTATGAACTACGATCAGCAGCCCTACCGGGGAGCCAAAACCCCTGTCTCGCCCGATCCACATTTGCCCTACGAACAGGCCACGAATATGGAGGTTCAGGACAGGCTCTAGGAAGCCAGCCAAGACAGCGGCTCCTCGATAAAGTGCTTTAGCCGTTTCAGGAATCGTGCGGCAGGGGCACCGTCCACGACTCGGTGGTCGAAGGTAAGGCTCAGGGTGACGGTCTGCCGGGGCACGACCCGTTGACCCGAGGTGTCGACCGCAGGCCGCAGGGCGATTTTTCCCACTCCGAGGATCGCGCACTCTGGAAGGTTGAGAATTGGAGTGAAGGCGTCTACCTCAAGTCCACCAAGATTGGTGATGGTGAATGTGCTCCCGCGAATGTCCTCCGAGGCGATAGAGCCCAAGCGAGCCTCAGAGATCAGCCGGGCCGACTCCTCGGCTATTTCCCAGATCCCCCTCTGGTGCGCGTTGCGAATCACCGGGACCAGCAAGCCTCGTGGCGTGTCGACTGCTAGGCCTATGTGGACGTCGGCGTGCCTGACAAGGGTATCCTCCTTCAGCGACGAGTTTAGGTCGGGATGTTCAAGAAGGGCACAGGCAACGAGTCGAATAAGCAGATCGTTGTAGGTCGGGGGGCGCAATCTGCCGTTCTCCAGCGCGACAGAGACCATCCGGCCGCGCAGAGTCACTAGTTCGGTCGCATCCGCATCGGATAGCAGGGTGACCGCTGCCGCCGTCTGCGTCGCGGCGACCATGCGGTCGCGGATCTCTCGCCGGGTGCTCGAGAGTGGCTCGAACTCAAGGCGGTCTGCCGCCGTCATCGCGGGCTCGGCCACGGTCTGTTGCCGTAGGGCCACCTCGACATCCTGTTGGGTGATCCGCCTGCCAGGCATCCTGCTGGCCAGTTGCTCAAGATCAATGCCGGTCTCGTCAGCCCGACGGCGCGCCAGCGGGCTGACTCGGATTTCCACTGCGGGACGGGCGTGCGCTGCTGCCTGCCTTACGTCGCGTTCAACGATGCGCCCAGCACGGCCGCTTCCTTTGAGTGTGGTCCAGTCCACGCCCAACTCGGTAGCCGCCCGTCGAGCCCGCGGGCTAGCATACGGAGCAGCACCGTCGGAACGCTGCACCGCTGAACCCGCTTGGGCATGAACCGAAGGTGACGGCGAAGCGGCGGTTGCTAGATCATCTGCCGTCGACCTGACCAAGTCGCCGTGGGCGTCGAAGGGAGGGGGTTCGCCCGGCTGGACTAGGTAGGCCAATAGTGCCCCGACTGGCGCCTGCTCGCCAGGGGGTGGTGAGTTGGGTGGTATGCGCAGAATGCCACTCTCGAGTGCCTCGACCTCTGTCAGAGCTTTGTCGCTCTCCACCGAGAAGAGGATCTCTCCAGCCTGAACCGTCTCGCCGTCCTTTTTCTTCCACTCGACAAGGGTCCCCACCTCCATGGTCCACCCTAGCCGTGGCATCACTACTTCAAATGCCATCCGTTTCTCCTCCGGTTCGGCCTCTTCGTCCACTATAGTAGACAGTGCTACTCCGCGACTAGATCGCGG
>JAJYNT010000335.1 GCA_021786215.1 Chloroflexota bacterium
GGCTTCGTTTTCTCAGCCTGCTGCTTTAGCGGCGGGTAAAGGTGCAGCAAACTTGGCGGAAGGACCACTTAGGATGAGGGATTTCAAGCAATTGGGGGCGACGATCGCTCTTCTCGCCAGCTCGATCTGGTGGGCGGCCGTAGCCGTGATCGCCAGGGCAGGCATGGTAGAGGCAGATGCGACCCGCATCCAACTGTTCTGGCTGCTGCTCAGCACTGTGGCTGTGGTAACCGCGGCAGCCTTCTTGTATGGCGCGTTGGTGTTCAGGCCCACCGATGACGACCTGGAACTGGAGCTCCTATCGGAACCCTTCCCATCGAGGGAAACCGACGAGCAAGGCAGAGATCGCTAGACTTCAACGCGCCCTCACCACCTCCTTACAGACGGGGTGGGATCTTCTGGGGTCCCACCCCGCCCATTATTCTCCCTGTCGGCCCACGGTTCGTCCCCAACCATAGCGGCTGGAGTCCCATTCCATCACCCAATCCACGAGCGGTTTGACAGCTGGCTGCCCTCCGCTGATACTGGTCTCCGTAGCTTCCCTCGAAACCAACAGATGGAGGAAAACAGCGTGGAGAAGAGCACCGAGGGACACACTCGTGAGTCCTCGATATCGCCCCTGCCCACCCCCACCGGTGGAGTTCAGATCGACCAGCAGCGGATGGGGGAATTGGCTTCGCGGTGGGAGCGAACCTCTCTGGGCCTGCGCATCATGGATGAGGTCGCTCTTGGCGAAACGGAGCCCGCCACCCTCTTCGTCTGGAGGATGGACAGAATATGAACAAGCGAGAGCTATGCTTCCTCACCTTGGCGGAGCAGTCCAGATTGATCCGTGACGGCGAGGCATCCCCTGTGGATATGGTGGAGTCTGCGCTTAGCCAGATCGAACGAGTTGACGGCAAGGTGAACGCGTTCATCACCGTTATGGCGGACTCTGCCAGGGCGGCGGCCCGAGAGGCAGAGCAAGAGATCGCTCGCGGCGACTACCGAGGCCCCCTTCATGGGATACCGATCGCCCTCAAGGACCTCTTCTACACCACGGGTGTGCGGACCACGGCCGGTTCCAAGATCTTACGGGATTTCGTGCCCGACGAGGACGCCACGGTGGTCACCCGGCTCCGAGAAGCTGGCGCGATAACCATCGGCAAGACCAATATGCACGAATGGGCCTTCGGCCCCACCAACACCAACCCCCACTACGGCGACGTCCACAACCCGTGGGATCTGAGCAGGGTATCAGGGGGATCGAGCGGCGGCTCCGCGGCGGCTGTGGCCGCTTCCATGGCGAGCGCCGCCCTGGGCAGCGACACCGGCGGTTCCATTCGGATCCCCGGCGCACTTTGCGGCGTTGTTGGACTGAAACCCACTTACGGCCGAGTCAGCAGGTACGGCGCCGTTCCGTGCGCATGGTCCCTCGATCATATAGGTCCTCTATGTAGAACCGCCGAGGACGCGGCGATAGTGCTGGGGGCCATCGCGGGCCAAGATCCCAAGGATCCTGCCTCCAGCGACCGGCCGGTTCCAGACTACCAATCGGAAATCTCTCAGAACATCGCAGGGCTGCGGATCGCCGTTCTCAAGGAGTACGTGACCGATCCAACCGATCCCGAGGTGGCAGCCGCATTCCAGGCAGCGGTGGCAGCTCTCCAGCGACTGGGTGCTGCCGTCGAGGAGGTCTCATTGCCCGAGGCCCGCTACGCTGTCCCTGCCTCCACCGCCATCATGTCGGCGGAGGCCAGCAACTACCACGAGGAGATGCTGCGAACGCGACGGGAGGATTACGGGCCGGACGTGAGGGAGAGACTGGAGCTGGGACTGATGATGGCCGCGACCGATTACGTCAAGGCCCAGAGAATTCGCCGGATGCTTATCGATCGGTCCATGCAGCTGTTCCGAAAATACGACGCCTTGATCTGTCCGACCGAGCCTGCCACGGCCCCACTCTTGGACCAGCCCACGGTTCGGTTCGAGGGGCTGGAGGAGCCGCGGAACGCGACCCTGGTTCGCCATACCAGGTTGTTCAATCTTACCAGCTTCCCCGCCGCCACAGTGCCCTGCGGATTCGCCTCCAGCGGCATGCCGATGGCCATGCAGATCGCGGCGGCCCCGTTCGCCGAGGGCATGGTGCTGCGAATCGCGCAGGCCTACCAGCAGGTCACCCAATGGCATCGGAGGCTGCCCGAATCGACAACATCTTGATTCGCATTGCACACTACAACTCAAGGGGGTATACTACGCCAAGCCACACGGCCCCACATTCTAATCCCCCATCAGCGGTGGGGGCCGTAGCGAGCGCCCTGTCCTGCGTCCCCACAGTAACAATGCGGCCGCGATCGGCAGGCGCCTTCGCACCCTGTTTGGCACGGGGTAACGAGATAATGAGATGGCGTTGGAGGTGCCAGGGTGTTCAAGAAGACGGATGATACCGAGTGGTCCCGCTTTTCGAGAGCGCTTTCCGGCCAGTCTAGAGCCGGTGCAGAGCAGGAAGAAGAAGGGGTCGTCACAAAGGACGAACCCCAGGATACCGCCGCGATGCCTCGAGATGCCATGGCTCGGGAATCGGCGGCGCGCGAGGCAACAGCTCGCGAAGCAGTAGCCCGAGAATCCGTGGCTAGAGAGGCGCCTCAGCGGGAGGCAGCGCAGCCGATCATCACGCCGCCACCCGCCCCAATAAAGCCAATGCCAGCTGCCCAACCCAGCTACACTGCTCGTCCCCACGTCTCCACAATGTCCCACGAGACGGAGGATGCGGAGACGGTGGTGGGGATCCAAACTGAAGTCGACGGCAATCTCCGCTGCGAATCGAACCTGCGGATCAAGGGCTCCGCGCAAGGGGAGATCAACTGCTCCAAGTCAGTATTCATCGAGGAGACTGCTAAGGTTCACGCAAACGTAAAGTCCGCCAACGCGGTGGTGGCGGGCGAGCTGGAGGGTTCCATCGTCTGCGACGGCCGATTGGAGATCCTCGCCACCGGCCGAGTCACCGGAGAGCTCACGGCGGGAGTGCTGATCATACAGGAGGGCGCTTTCTTCGAGGGCCATCTGAAGATGAAGGATCGGAGCTAGCAGAAGCGATTTCCCATTCTTGTCGGAACCACGGGCCTCTCCCTTCCTGGGCTATGGTACACTCAAGGAAGGGATGTAATGTGCCCTTCACCGATGGCCGGGCCTTGCAGACCCGGCCATCTTTTTTCCATCGGGATCCATGCACGAACTAGCCATTACGCAGAGTCTTCTCAAGATTGCCACAGAGGAGGCCCAGCGCGCGGGGGCCTCTCAAATCAAGGTGATCCGGCTGAAGGTCGGCGCCTTGACCGACATCGTCCCGGAATCGGTGCAGTTCTACCTGGACGCCATCACACCCGGAACCATAGCCGAAGGCGCGCGACTGGAGGCCATACGGGTGCCGGTGGGTGCGACCTGCCCCCGATGCGACCACTTCTTTCCAGTCGAAGACTACAACCTCAACTGTCCCCTGTGCGGAGAGATAGGCAAGATAACCCAGGGTCGGGAATTGCAGCTGGATAGTCTCGAGGTAGAGAAGTGAACCTCTCCGATCCCGACGCGACACCCGTGGGCTCGGTGCTCAACACTGAGCACTCAACACCCGGCACCCGGACTGTCAGGGCCAGACTGGTAATCTCGGGGATAGTCCAGGGGGTAGGCTTCCGTCCATTCGTCCACAGATTGGCCCACGACCTCGGACTGAAGGGCTGGGTGTTGAACTCTACAGAAGGCGTGGTGATCGAGCTCGAGGGTCCCAAGGATCTGGTGGACAGCTTCGTCAAGGCCATCCCGCGAGAGGCACCACCCAGGGCTCAGGTGGACCGCATCGATCGCACCGATCTGCCCCCCATCGGCTATAGTTCCTTCGCCATCGAGGCCAGCCAGGAGTCCGATGGCCAGTTCGCTCTGATCTCACCCGACATAGCTATCTGCGACGACTGCTTGCGGGAAATGCGCGATCCCGCGGACCGCCGCCATCGCTACCCATTCATCAACTGCACCAACTGTGGACCTCGATTCACCGTGGTGAAGGACGTCCCCTACGATCGCCCAAAGACAACCATGAGCTGCTTCCCGATGTGCTCGGAGTGCGAGGCGGAGTACCACGATCCTTCGAATCGCCGCTTCCACGCCCAGCCCAACGGCTGCCCGGAGTGCGGACCCCGGCTGTGGCTGGTGGGCCGACCTCACCCCACCCCAGCCCTCCCCTCTCCCCGTGGGAGAGGGGAGGGGGAGGTAGGCGAGGCGGCCATTCAGGAGGCTCGCCGCCTTCTGATCGGCGGCGCCATCGTGGCGATCAAGGGGCTGGGCGGCTTCCACCTGGCCTGCGACGCCACCAACGACGAGGCCGTGGCCGAACTGCGCCGACGCAAGCGGCGGAGCGACAAGCCCTTCGCGGTCATGTCGCCCGACGCCGACAGCGTCGCCAGCTACTGCTATCTGGACGAGGAGGAGCGGCGGCTGCTGGAATCTCCTCAGCGTCCCATCGTCCTGCTACGCCACCGGGAAGGCTCCGCCATCTCCCCCCTCGTGGCCCCCCACAACCGCTTCTTGGGGGTGATGCTGCCCTACACCCCACTGCACTATCTACTGCTTGAGAGGGCA
>JAJYNT010000199.1 GCA_021786215.1 Chloroflexota bacterium
AAACCGGCGGCCGTGCGGTGCTGGAGCTTCGTCGCGTCAGCAAGAGCTTCGGTGGGGCCACCGCTCTGCATGAGGTTGACTTCCAGCTTCAGGCCGGAACCATCCACGGCTTGCTCGGAGAGAACGGTGCTGGAAAGAGCACCCTGGTCAAGATCATCTCCGGGGTACACACCGACTACGAGGGCGAGCTGCTGCTGGAGGGCAAGCCGGTGCAGTTTCGCTCGCCGGCCGACGCCAAGGCGGCCGGCGTCGGCATGGTCTACCAGGAGCTGAGCCTGTTCCCATCGCTCACGGTGGCCGAGAACATCCTTGCCACCAGCCAGCCGCTGGATCACCTCGGCCTGGTGGACTGGCGCACCATGAATCGCATCGCCCGAAGCCATCTGGACAATCTGAAACTGCGGATCAGCGAGCGGGCAACGGTCGACCTCTTGCCCGTCGGCATGCAGCAGATGGTGGAGGTCGCGAGGGTCCTCTTCTCGGGTGCCAGGATCATTATTCTGGACGAGCCCACTTCCGCACTGTCCCCGCCCGAGGCTGAGCGTTTGTTCGAGTTCATGCTCCACCTCCGGGAGCAGGGCAGGACGCTGGTGCTCATCACCCATTTCGTGGAGGACGCCCTGCGGGTTTGCGACCGGGTCACCATACTCAAGAACGCGCGTAGGGTCGCTACCCTGGACAGCAAGGGCGTCACCAAGCAGGATGTCATCCGGATGATGGTCGGGACGGAGGCTAAGGTGCTGGAGCAGAGCTACATGGAGGGCCGCAGCAGCCTCCGGAAGAGTGCGGCTGGACCCGTGGCGCTGGAGGCTCAGCATCTCACCAAGCGCGGTGCCTTCGAGGACATCAGCTTTCAGGTCCATCAGGGTGAGATCCTGGGGATCTACGGATTCATGGGAGCGGGTGCTCCCGAGCTGGCCAAGTGTCTGTTTGGGCACGGGCGGTTCGACTCCGGCGTCCTGCTGCTGGGCGGCCAACCGGTGCGCTTTCGAAATCCTGCGGAGGCGAAGCGAGCAGGTTTAGCCTTCGTACCGGAGAATCGTCGTACCGCTCTCCACCTGCGGGACGCCGTTTACATGAACATCTCCCTGGCCCACCTGGACCGCATGATCGGTTGGTTTCTACAACCGAAGCTGGAGTTGGAGGTAGCGCGCAAGCAGATGCAGCGGCTCGCCATTCGACCGGCGAACCCCTTCCTGCCAGTGGGCAACCTCAGTGGCGGCAACCAACAGAAGGTGGTGCTGGCCAAGTGGCTGACGCATCTTCCCAAAGTACTGATTGTCGTGGAGCCCACCCGGGGCATAGACGTGGGTGCCAAGGCCGAGGTCATGGAGGTGCTGCATCGCCTCCGGGACGAGGGCGTGGCTATCCTGCTGGTGTCCACCGAACCGGAAACCGTCATCGCCTTTAGCGACAGTATCCTCGTTCTGCATCGAGGTCGAGTCACGAAGCAGTTCGTCGAGGAGCAGGCTACGAAAGAAGCTCTCATGAGGTATGCCGGATGAGTACCGTTGAAGCCGCTCCACAACGTGGGGCACGGTCCAACATTCTTCGGTGGATGCGCCATCGCGCTGGAGGCCTGGCGCCCTTCGCAGTCCTGGTGGTCCTGGTCGTTGTCTTCGGCATTGCCGCGCCCAGCACCTTCTTGACAGTCACCAACCTGCGCAACATCCTCGCTCAGGTGGCGGTGCTGGCCGTTGTGTCTACGGGTATAACCATGGTTCTGCTGCTGGGCGAAATCGATCTGAGCATCGCGGCCATGGCGACCCTAACGGGCGTCATCGCCACGATGCTCTATGAGGGCGCCCAGTTTCCCATGGGTGGGTTTCTGCTGACGATGCAGCTGCCCATGGTCCCGGCAGTGCTGGTTGCCCTGATCTTCGCTCTCTTCTTGGGCTTTGCCAATGGGTGGATATCAACCCGAACCGGGCTGCCATCCTTCATAGTGACGCTGGCGATGATGCAGATCGCGGATGGCCTCGCGCTCTATTGGACCAAGGGCAGCATCAAGTACAACATCCCGCCGATACTGAACACGCTTGGCAGCGGATACGCCTTCAAGGGCCCGCTCGGCGATGGCGTGCCCATCATAATCTTGGTCGCCGTCGTTGTGTTGCTGGCCGGCCACTTGATGCTGACCCGCACCCGATTTGGGCGTTACATCTATATGACCGGCGGCAACCGCGAGGCAGCGGAGCTGTCCGGACTCAACACTCGGAGCATTGTGACCATCGTCTTCGCGCTGGCAGGTTTGCTGGCAGGTCTGGCGGGCATGCTGAACGTGGGTCGCCTCGGCAGCGCTCAGGCTTATGGCCTGAGCGACATGTTGCTGGACTCTATCGCGGCGGTGGTGCTGGGAGGAACCTCGCTCTTCGGAGGTGTAGGCGGAATTGCGAACACGGTCGTGGGACTGCTTATCTTTGGAGTCATCGGCAATGGCCTGAACCTAGTTCAGGTCGACATCTACCTGAAGCCTTGGGTCCGCGGCATGGTCTTGCTCATCGCGCTGATCATCAACGTCTACGCGTTGAAGTTGCGTCCACTTTCGGCCGAGGAGGTCTCGTAACCAGGTCGACCTCTACTGTGCTTGGAGTCACCGTTTCCGCAACCCTATTGACATCCCTCAGCCCCATGGTGGATGCTGCGTATCACGCGCTACGCAGGAATTGCCGGTCACGCAGTCTGCAAGCTAGCTTCTGCTATAGAGGGAGGAGAACGTGGCTTTCGGTTACACGGGTAAAGTTCTCAGAGTTGATCTGACCGATGGCAAGATCTGGGTCGAGGAGCCGGATGAGAGGGTCTACAGAAGCAACCTGGGCGGCAGCGCCCTCGCCCTCCACTACCTGCTCCGTGAGCTTAAGCCGGGGATCGACCCCCTGGGCCCCGAGAACCTGCTGATCTTCGCATCATCCATCATCAACGGCACCCCCGCCCCCGGCTGCTCCCGCTTCACCGTCGCCGCCAAGTCGCCCCTCACCGGCGGCTTCGGCGAGGCCGAGGCCGGAGGCTGGTGGGGCCCGGAGCTGAAGCTGGCCGGCTTCGATGCCATCATCTTCAGCGGCAAGGCCCCAAGGCCGGTTTACCTCTACATCCATGACGGCGACGCCTCCCTGCGCGACGCGGGATCCATCTGGGGGCTGGACACCGGTGAGGCCCAGGCGGCCATCCGCCGGGAACTGGGAGACGAGAAAATCAGGGTGGCCCAGATCGGTCCGGCCGGCGAAAAGCTGGTGCGCTACGCCTGCGTCCTGAACGAACTGAAGCACTCCAACGGCCGCTCCGGCATGGGCGCCGTGATGGGCTCCAAGAACCTGCGGGCCATCGCCGTACGAGGCACCCAGAAGCCCGCCCTTCACGACGCCGAGAAGGTGGAAGAGGTCCGAAAGCAGATACTCGCCAACTACCATCGAACACCGGGCGACATGCACGACCTCGGCACCTCCGGCGGCATCCCCTTCCTGGATGCCAGGGGGATCCTGCCCACCCGCAACTTCCGCCAGGGAAGTTTCGAGGCGGCTCGCGACATCAGCGGCCAGACCATGGCCGACACCATCCTGACCAACCGCGGCACCTGCTACGGCTGCTACATCGCCTGCAAGCGAGAGGTCAAGACCGGCGAGCCATTCAACGTGGATCCGGCGTTCGGGGGCCCCGAGTACGAGACCATGGGCTCACTGGGCTCGCTGTGCGGCGTTTCCGACCTGGCCGCCATCGCCAAGGGAAACGAGCTGTGCAACCGCTACGGTCTGGACACCATCTCCGTGGGCACCACAATCGCCTTCGCCATGGAGGCGTTTGAGGCCGGTTACCTGACCGCCAAGGACACCGACGGCGTCGACCTCCGATTCGGGAACGCGGACGCGATGCTCAAGATGTTGGAGATGATCACCGAGAGGAAGGGGATCGGCGACCTGCTGGCAGAAGGGGCGCTCAAGGCCGCTCGAAAGCTGGGCGGCAATGCCGAGGCGCTGGTGATGCACTGCAAGGGCCAGGAGTTCCCGATGCACGAGCCCCGGGGCAAGCGAAGCCTCGCGATCGGCTACGCCCTCAGCCCCACCGGTGCCTGCCACATGGAGGCTCCCCACGACACCGATTTCGAGGCTTCGGACGGCGCCGGCTTCGACGCCCTCACCCCCCTGGGTGTCACCGAGCCGCTAGACTCCCTGGAGATGGGCCCCGCCAAGATGCGGCTCTTCTTCAATGCCCAGCAGGTGTGGAACCTCTACAACTGCATCGGGCTGTGCGACTTCGTGGGGACCCCCATCGGACCGTTCACCCTGTCGATGCTTGTGGACTACACCTCGGCGGTCACCGGCTGGAACACCAGCCTCTACGAGCTGATCAAGGTGGGCGAGCGCTCCCAGAACATGGCCAGGCTGTTCAACATTAGAGAGGGCTTCACCGTGGCCGACGACGTCCTGCCGCCCAGGATGTTCCAACCGTTGGAGAATGGGGCGCTGGAAGGCAAGGCCATCGATCGTGACGAGTTCGCGGCGTCCAGACGGCTTTACTACGAGATGGCCGGCTGGGATCCCGAAACGGGTGTACCCACACGGGGCAAGCTCGCCGAGATGGACCTGCTCTGGGCCGTGTAGGCTGACCCCACCCCCT
>JAJYNT010000206.1 GCA_021786215.1 Chloroflexota bacterium
GGCCAGCGCCGCAACATCCTTCGTCATGTACTCGCAGGGAGACAAGATACCGGTCATCTACGCGTGGATGCTGGGAGGCTTCAACAGTAGCGGCTGGCACCAGGTTGCGCTGGCAGCTCCTCTCGTGCTGGTCTCCGCCCTCGTGCTCTCGCTGTTGGGCGGGATCGCGAACGTGCTGCAGTTGGACGATGACCAAGCCCACTCCCTGGGCGTGAACGTGGAACTGATGAAGTTGGTGATGATCGTGTGCGCCACCCTGGCTACCGCTGCTTCGGTGGCGGCCGCCGGATTGATCGGCTTCGTGGGGCTGGTAGTTCCACACGCCGTGCGGCTGTTATGGGGACCGCACTACCGATCTGTGATACCTTTGAGCGCCCTGATTGGGGCAGCCTTTCTCGTGGCAGCGGACAGCGTGGCGAGGCTCCTCCCCGGCTCCCAGGAGGTCCCCGTGGGAGTGGTCACTGCATTCTGTGGAGCCCCATTCTTCCTGTTCCTGCTGCGCCAACAGAAGCGATCGGTGTTCTGATGGAAAGTTCCCTTTTCCTCGACAAGGTTGCCTACCAGTTTGGAGACACTCCGGTCCTCCAGGAGGTGTCCCTGTGGCTGGAGGCCGGCGACTTTCTCGGTCTGATAGGTCCCAACGGATCCGGCAAGACCACCCTGCTCCGTCTGGCAGCAGGGTTGCTTAAGCCAACAGCGGGAAGGGTGCTGCTGGGCGGACAACCGATGGAGAGAATGCGCAGGGGAGAGATCGCCCGCCGTCTGGCGCTGCTGCCCCAGAACCCCAACCTGCCATCAGCCTTCACGGTAAGAGATGTGGTTTCGATGGGTCGCACACCCTTCCTCGGTTTTCTGGCAAGGGAGAGCCCTTCGGACCGGGAGATCGTGGACCAAGCGATGGAGACGGTCCAGTGCCAACAGCTGGCCGGCCGACGCGTGGAGGAGCTATCGGGTGGCGAGCGCCAGCGGGTGATGATGGCCAGGGCCCTGGCCCAGCAGCCCCAGCTGCTGCTGCTCGACGAGCCCACCACCCACATGGACCTCCCGCATCAGGTTGCCACGACGGAACTGGTGGTAGAGTTGGTGCGAAGCGGCCTGGCGGCGCTGGGGGTCTTCCACGACCTCAACCTGGCCGCCTGCTACTGCACCCATCTGGCAGTGCTCTCCCACGGCCGCCTGAGGGCGGTTGGGACTCCGAAAGAGGTGCTCACACCTCAACTGCTGGCTGAGGTATTCGGGGTGGAGCTGTGTCTGACGTCCCATCCTGAGGGAGGAATGCCGGCGGTGTTGCCGCGGGGGACAAAGTGGGAGAGGCGTGAACATGCCCTCTGGCATGTTCACAGGGTGAGGGCAAGTTGAATGAGGATTCATTGGGTTGGAAATCGAGATGTCCGATAGGTTAGGGCTGGCCGTTGGTCGAGTGGTTGCCGCACCGCTGGTGGGGGCCAGCTTTCTCACGATATTGCCGATGCCGGTGCCTCGGGCACTGGCGAACGGTCCCATGGGCTGGCCCGTGGCTTCCTTTCCCCTGGGAGGCGCGGCCATCGGTGCGCTGATAGGGGCAGAGGGTCTCCTGCTGATGGCATGGTTCCCTCCCGCGGTGGTCGCGGGACTGATGATAACCACTCTGCTGGCGGTAACCGGGGCACTCCACCTGGACGCGCTGATGGACAGCTTCGACGGGCTGTTCGGAGGGAAGGACCCCGACGGCCGGCTTGCTATCATGAGGGACAGCCGAGTTGGTAGTTATGGGATCGCGGCGGCAGGCTCCCTGCTGTTGCTGGAGTACGGGGCTTTGCTGTCGCTTTCGCCGGTGGAGCGTCTTCAGGCCCTGGTCGTGGCGGGTGCCCTGTCCCGAGGGGCCATGGCGCTCACCATGGCCTCTTTTCCCGCCGCCAGCTCAAGAGGGCTTGCGGCGGGTTTGAAGCCCCATCTCCGCTCCTACCATACGGTCGCAGCAGCTATTCTGGCAGTGGCAGTCGCGGGAGGACTGCTGAGATGGGCAGGGCTCGCCATGGCAGCGATGGCCGGAACCCTGGTTCTCCTGGGCGGCCGGCTGGCGACGGCGAAGATTGGTGGGATCAGTGGAGACATCTGCGGAGGGCTAGGGGAGTTGGTGGAGGCAGTAACCCTGTTGGCCTGCGTGGTGGCGTTCTCGTAGGAGCGACCCTCACGATCTCGTCTTCATTCGTCAATATTGTTGAAGGTGATGAGGTAGTGGGCGCAAACCGAGGCAAGGTGATCGCCTTAGCGATTGTCCTGGACCTGCTGACGGGCGAGCTTCCGGAGCGATGGCACCCCGTGGTGGCGATGGGGCAATTGGTGAAAAAGCTGGAACGTCGAGCACCCAGGGAGGGAGCGGTCCGACAGCTGATCCACGGGGGAATCATGGAGGCAACCTGCCTCGCGGCCGCCACATTGCCGGTTTGGCTGCTGGAGCGGCTCATGCCTTCCTGGTGGCCACTCAAGAGTCTGGCTCTGGCCCTCACGCTCAAGCCTACCTTTGCGATAAAGGCTCTCTTCCAGTTCACGGACAGGGTGAGAGAGGCACTGGAAAAGGGGGATCTCACGAAGGCCAGGAAGGCCGTTGGGGCCATAGTGAGCCGCGACGTCGAAACGCTGGACGAAGCAGGAGTGGCGGCGGCGGCGGTCGAATCATTGGCGGAGAACGCGAGTGATGCAGTGGTCGCCCCCATCCTGTACTATTCCATCTTCGGGCTTCCCGGCGCCTATCTCTACCGCATGGCCAATACCCTGGACGCCATGGTGGGCTACCGGGGCCGCTATGAGTACTTGGGAAAGGTGGCTGCCCGAGTGGACGACCTGCTCAATCTGATCCCATCCAGGCTCTCTGCCCTGACCACGGTCTTAAGTTGCTGGATCGCCGGAGGATCCCCCTCCGCAGCATGGAAAGCTGCCTTGAGGGATTCTTCCCGGACCGCCAGCCCCAACGCGGGCTGGCCGATGGCGGCAGCCGCCGGTGCTCTGGAGCTGCGGTTGGAGAAGATAGATCACTACGTGCTCAACGACGGAGGTCGATTGCCGGGACCTCGCGATCTATCCACTGCTCGGAGGGTGGTGGGGGCGAGCCTGGCGGCGGCCCTGCTGGGGATGATCCTGTTGGTAGGAGGGCCGCGCCGTGGCACTCGAAGCTAGAAGCCATCTTCGCAACATTCAACCTTGCGCCCACGGGTCGTTCTCCTACCGTGAGAGCGCGGAGAGAGGCATCCCAAGGGAGAAAGTGTTGGACTTCAGCGCCAACTGCAATCCATTGGGCCCGGCGCCGGGGGTGCTGTCTGCGCTTCGCCATCTTCAGCTGGCTCGCTACCCGGACGACGAGGCGGCGGAGCTACGCGGGGCCCTGGCCCGCTCCCTGGGGCTCGACCCGGGCTGGGTGATCGCGGGCAACGGCTCCGTCGAGCTGATGTGGCTGCTGGCTACCGCCTACCTCGAGACGGGGGACCATGCCCTCGTTTCCGGTCCCACGTTCGGAGAGTACGCGCGAGCCTGCCAGGTGGCCGGGGCTACGGTGGAGACCGTGCTGGCCAGCGAGAAGGGCCGCTTTCAACCCGACATCGCCGGGCTCATCCACCGAATCGGCACCCTGCGGCCCAAGCTAGCCTTCCTGTGCAATCCCAACAACCCCACAGGCCAACTGCTGCCGGCCCAGGCCATTGGACAGCTGCTGGAGGCATGCGAAGAAACGCTGCTTGTGGTGGACGAAGCCTACCTTCCATTTTGCCAGTCACCCCCCGACCTGGTCCCATACCTGTCCACTGGAAGACTACTGCTGCTCAGATCCATGACCAAAGACCATGCGCTGGCAGGGCTGCGACTGGGTTACGCCGTGGCCCGCCCCGACGTGATTGAGTGGCTTGACCGGGTGCGGCCGCCCTGGAACGTCAACGCGGCTGCTCAGGCGGCGGGCATCGCCGCACTGCGGGAGAGACGTCATCTGGAGGAGTCCCGACGGGTCGTAGAAGAGAGCCGCCGCTACCTCACTGATCAGCTGTCCAAGCTGGGTCTTCGAGTCGTTCCATCCACCGCGAACTTTCTTCTGGTGCGGGTGGGCAGGGGAGCCAGCTTCAGGGCGATGTTGCTGGAACGAGGTATCTGCGTACGGGACTGCACCTCTTTCGGACTGCCGGCCTACATACGGATCGGCGTCCGCACCCTTCCCGACTGCCAGCGGCTGGTAGAGGCCGCCCAGGAGCTTCTGGGGAATGGCTAGATACCTCCTGGTGAGACATGCCTCCGCCACATCGCAGCTGGCCGGCTCGAGTCTCACGGACAGGGGTCGAGCGGAAGGGAAGGCGCTGGCCCGCCGGCTGAGAGGCTTTCCCATCCAGACAGTCTGGAGCAGCGATCTACGTAGGGCAACTCAGACGTCGGAGATCCTGCTGGCCGGAAGGGATGATGCCGATCTGCTGCGGTCGCCGCTACTGCGGGAGGTGGAACCACCTCCAGAAGGGCTGCTGGGCAGCGATCCGACCGGCTACGCCGCCTGGGAGAGAAAGGTAACCGCGGAACTGGCCGGGAGGTTATCGGAATGGCTGCGGACGGCAACCGACGCCGAGCGGAGCAGCCCTCACCCTGACCATCGC
>JAJYNT010000295.1 GCA_021786215.1 Chloroflexota bacterium
CTCAAGGAATAGGCTACCACGGGGAGACCGCCGAGGGAAAGCCACACCTTGTCCTCGCCCATTCGGGTCCCACGGCCGGCCGCCACCACGATCGCTTCCCGCCTCACTCCTCAGCCCTCGCCTAGTTCTGATGCGGCATCTTGGGGTGAGCGAAGATCATTCGCCCGGCCACGGTCTGCAGCACCCGGGTCACCACGATATCCAGATCCGTATTGATGTGTCTGCGCCCGTTCTCAACGACCACCATGGTGCCATCATCCAGGTAGGCCACCCCCTGTCCGAACTCCTTGCCCTCCTGGATAATCCGCACCACCATCTCCTCACCGGGGAAGACCACCGACTTGACGGCGTTGGCCAGCTCGTTTATGTTCAGAACCTTCACCCCTTGCAGCTCGGCCACTCTGTTCAGATTGTAGTCGTTGGTTATGATGGAGCAGTGCAGGTTCTTGGCAACCTTGACCAGCTTGCCGTCGACGTCGGGGATGTTATCGGCATCGACGTCAGAAATCTCTATCGGCGCCACCGATTCCTTCTGAAGTTTGTTCAGCATCTCCAAACCGCGCCGGCCTCGGTTTCGCCGAACGGCATCCGCCGAGTCGGCTATCTGTTGAAGTTCCGACAGGACGAACCTCGGTATCACCATGCCTCCAGCGATGAACCCCGTGTGGCTGATGTCGGCGATCCGGCCGTCGATGATGGCACTGGTGTCCACCAACACCCGGCTGCTGTCGTGGCCACTCTTGCCCCGACCGCCCTCACGCGGTAGTCCCACCAGTTGGAACACCTCTCTACGATGGGTCACCATGACCGTGGCGCCGAAGTATCCCAGCACCAGGCTCGCGACCACCGGCAAGAGGCGACCGAGATCGGCCGGTAGCATAGACAGAGGAAGGGCGAGTAGCGCGCCGGTCAACAGGCCTCCCACCAGGCCTATCGCCCCGGCCACCACGTCCTGAGCAGGCATGTTTGTCACCCTGACCCTGGCCCAATTGAATGGCCGTGTGGTCACATATGGGGTCAGGAGCAAGCCCATTCCGAAGGATGCGGCGGAGATGATGAAAACATACAACAGATAATTACCGGATGAAGAATCAGTAAGAACATGGCCGAACTGCCAACCCACCATCGCCGCCACGACCGCGCCGACAAAGCGGATGGCTAACTCTACGCGCATTCTCCGTCTCCTTGTTTGTCCAGTTGTATCAGACCCGTTTTTCGAAACGCCACCTCCTAAACAGAACTAGAAATGTACTTGTTGTGGGTCAAGTACAGTACCCTCAGGCCACTAAGCCTCTGAACGCATCACCTGTTCCCTCGCATGAAGACCGGAACGGAAGAGGGGCTATTTGGGGGCGGATCCCCTGCACACCGGAGACCGATCCTAGCACAGTTAACCAGTATGTGTCAAAGGCTGAACATTGTTTAAGAGGCTAGCTCTCCTGCCTACTCAATCACCATAAGCGCGGCGCCGAGCGCAACTACCTGCCCGGGTGATACCAGCACCTCCTTGATGGTGCCGGCACGCTGGGCCTTCACGCTGTTCCCCATCTTCATAGCTTCTATCACGCAAAGCTCATCGCCCTTGTTGACGGCCTGGCCAACCCTGACGGCTACCGATAGGACCCTCCCCGGTAGGGGTGCCGTGATCAGCTCGCCATCCACAGCCAAAGTGGGAGCGGACTCTTTTATCGCGCCGACAGGGGCGGTCTCCGGACCGGCCGCAGGTTGAGCGGGCGATGCAGGGGCAGAATCAACATCCCTCCCACCCTTCAATGAGCCGGTTTCTTCGCCAACCCCCTCGCTGCCCTGCCTGTCAAGAAACTCTCGAGCGACCCGCGGGAACAGCACATAGGAGAGGATGTCCTCCTCGCCCCTCGCAAGTTCGCCGATCTCCGCCTCGGCCTTGTCAAACTCCGGCTCCAGCAGATCGGCTGGCCGGCAACTGATTGCCTCCTCGTCACCCAACACCAGCTTCTTCACCTCGGGATCGATCGGCGCCGGGGTCCTGCCGTACATCCCCTTCACCAGATTCTTGACCTCTTTGGGAACGATCTTGTACCTTTCCCCCAGCAGAACATTCAGCACCGCCTGAGTGCCGACAATCTGGCTGGAAGGTGTGACCAGCGGCGGGTAACCCAGGTCTGCTCGAACCCGCGGCACCTCCTTGAGCACTTCGGGCAGCTTGTCCTCCTGCCCCTGCTCCCTCAACTGGTTCACCAGGTTCGAGATCATTCCTCCTGGAATCTGGAACTGGAGCACGTCCGTGTCCACCCCGAAGGTCCCCATTTCAAACTCGGAGTACTTCTTCCTCACCTTAGCGAAGTACTTTCCGATCTCCGACAGCTTCCCGACATCCAGTCCGGTGGCGCGAGCCGTTTGGGCCAGAGCGGCGACAATAGTCTCGGTCGGCGGCTGCGAGGTGCCCAGCGACATGCTGGAAATAGCACAGTCCAGCAGGTCGATGCCGGCCTCCGCCGCCTTGAAGTAGGCCATGGAGGCCATGCCGCTCGTGTAGTGGCAATGCATCGAGATGGGGACATTGGTCTCCGCCTTCAGTCGCGAGACCAGCTCGTAGGCATCCACCGGAGAGATCAGGCCGGCCATGTCCTTGATGCAGATGGAATCGGCCCCAATCTGCAACAACTCGTTGGCCATCTGAACGAAGCCGTCGTTACTGTGAACAGGACTCAAGGTGTAGCACACCGTGGCCTGAACGTGCGCACCATACTTCTTCGCGGCACGCATCGCGGGTTCCATATTGCGGATGTCGTTGAGGGCATCGAAGATTCGGAACACATCCATGCCGTTGTCGACGGCCTTGGCCACGAACCGGTCAACGACGTCGTCGGCATAATGTCGGTAACCCACGATGTTCTGGCCTCGCAGCAGCATCTGGAGCCGAGTACGAGGCATCCGCTTTCGCATGACGCGCAGTCGTTCCCACGGATCCTCGTTGAGGAAACGCATGCAGGAGTCGAAGGTAGCGCCGCCCCATACCTCCAGGGACCAGTAACCTATGGAGTCCAGCATCTCCATGGCGGGGATCATATCCGCGATCCTCATGCGGGTGGCCAGGAGAGACTGATGACTATCTCGAAGAACGGTTTCGGTGATGCCGAGTGGCTTTGCCTTAAGCTTTGCCATGTCCTCTCTCCGTTGTGCGGCGGCAACGCAACCGCCGGCAGTCATGATTTGGGGCCTTCAAGGATTGGCACAGAAACACCCTGCCCGTGGGCATAGGCCTCAGAGGCATCAAGAAGAAGAAATGGGGAGCTCGGTGCATCGAGAAACACGACCGCCTCCGCGGCTCTAAGCTCTTCTCTGAGCGTGGCAGAAGTCTAGAGCAAGGATGGATCGCAGTCAACCAGACCGAGAGATCCTTCGCTGACCCTCAGGCTGACAACGGAGGAGGCGGGTCAGGCCATGGCCTTGTCGATCGCGTCTTCCAAACTTCGAGCCGCAAGCAGATCGAGCTCGGCTATACGTGGAAGTCGAGCAGATTGCGGAACGAGACAGCGCTTGAACCCCAGCTTGGCCGCTTCTCGCAGCCGCTGCTCCAAGTGGCCCACGGTTCGTACCTCCCCTGACAGGCCCACCTCGCCCACCACGGCAAGCTCGGGATCTATGGGGCTATCCCGTAGACTTGAGACGATGGCTAGGGCCACCCCCAGGTCAGCTGCGGGCTCGTCGATGCGCAGCCCACCCACCACATTCACATACACGTCCTGGTCGTACAGCTTAAGCCCCATCCTCTTGCTCAGCACCGCCGTCAGCAGCAACACCCTGCCCAACTCCACACCATTGGCGGTTCTGCGGGGCATATGGGACGGGGAAAAACTGGTGAGCGCCTGGATCTCTGCCAGCAACGCCCTTGTCCCCTCCACGGTGACCACCACCGTGGACCCACTGCGCATCAGTGTTCTGTCCGCGAGAAAGGCTACCGAGGGGTTGGGAACCTCCAACATCCCCTCTTCATGCATCTCAAAGACCCCGACCTCATGGGTTGAGCCGAAGCGATTCTTCACGCTGCGCAGCAGACGATAGGCGTGAAAGCGCTCTCCCTCCAGGTAGAGAACCGCATCCACCATGTGCTCAAGCAACTTCGGGCCGGCTATCGCCCCCTCCTTCGTGACGTGTCCCACGAGAAAGACCGGAATGCCGCTCCCCTTGGCCAGCTGCAGCAGCCTAGCCGTGCACTCCCGAAGCTGGTTGACGCTCCCAGCTGTGGAGGGCAGATCCTCAACGAACACGCTCTGGATGGAGTCGATAATCACCATCGCGGGCGAGAGTTGGCCCACATGCTCGATAACCCGATCGAGATTTCCCTCGGAGAGGAGGTACAGGTTGGCGTTCTTCAGTCCCAGTCGATCCGCACGCATCTTCACCTGCTGGATCGACTCCTCGCCGGACACGTACAACACCACTCCAACCTGGTCGGCCATCGCCGAAGAAAGCTGCAGCAGAAGGGTGGACTTACCGATGCCCGGGTCTCCCCCAACCAGAACCAGGGAACCGGGGACCACGCCGCCGCCGAGAACCCTGTCCAGCTCCCCGATGGGAACCCTAACGCGATCCATGCCAACAGAGGGGATATCACGAAGT
>JAJYNT010000375.1 GCA_021786215.1 Chloroflexota bacterium
AGAGACTCGTCAGGGGACTCCGCGCCACCGAGAAGGGACCGGAGATGGTGGAGAAGGGATTGGCGATCACCACTGCCTTGGTGCCGGCTATTGGATACGACGACGCCGCCGAGATCTCCAAGGAGGCGTTCCGAACCGGGGACACCATCCGTAACGTCGCTCGCCGTCGCACCAGTCTGTCCGAGGATGAGCTGAACAGGCTGCTCGATCCAGAGGCGATGACCGAGCCCGGGCTGCACGGCGGTCCGGCAGGAGGATAACGTTGTGTGGGCTGGCAGGAGCAGCCGATCTCTTTGCAGTCGAGGTGTATTGGATGATAGAGCGCCCGGGTTGGGATGAGTACTTCATGGGAATCGCCCACCACGTCTCCAGCAGGTCAAACTGCTCTCGGCGCCACGTCGGCGCCATCATCGTGGTTGGCCGCAGCATCGTGACCACAGGCTACAACGGGACCCCAATGGGAGTCCGCAACTGCTTCGAAGGTGGATGCCTTCGTTGCGCTTCAGACGCTCCCCCCGGCCAGGGCTACGACACCTGCACCTGCGTCCACGCCGAGGCAAACGCCATGCTGTTGGCTGCCCGCCATGGCACCGCGATCGAGGGGGGCATCCTCTACAGCACGCTACGGCCCTGCTTTAGCTGTCTGAATGAGTCCATCCAGGCAGGAATCCAGGAAATCGTCTACGACACGGGCTCACCGTACGAGACCGAACTGGAGGAGGCCTACCAGAACCTCCGCGAGGAGGCAGGGATCGTCTTGCGAAAGATGGAACATGCCCCACGGATTGAACTGAGGCTTTGATCGTCCCTGATCGGCCGCGCCCGCCCACGGGGCCCTGATGCGCTGGCATCAGGGCCCCACAGATTCTGTTTTGGGAAAACGAGATCGTCTCCCGACGAGAACCTCAGTACCCGCCTCTACCTCCCCGGCGATACCCTCCGCCGCGCTCCTCTCGCTCCATCGCGGGGTTTACCCTGAGCTGTCGCCCATCCATCGTGTAGCCATCGAACATGCGAACCGCGTTCTCCGCGTCCGCGTCGGTGGCCATCTCCACAAAACCGAAGCCTCGGGACCGACCGGTGTCACGTTCGGTCATGACTGTGGCGTCCTCGACCGTGCCGGCTTGACCAAATAGGGTCCGGAGGTCGTCATCCGTGGTATTGTACGGGAGGTTCCCGACGTACAACCGCTTCGCCATTCTACTTACCTCTCACTTCTCTGCACCATCCGTGTCCCCGTGTGGCAATGCCACCTCGGGTCGCCTCTATGGCGGCAAGGTTCATGCCAGCGTTGAGCCTTGGCCCCGATCTGGGTCAGCTAGAATTGAGAGGGGAAGCTACGGAGTGGTGAGAAGGCCAGGACAAAGGGGCGATCCTGAACAGCAGGGGACCCCATGACCGTCGCCTACAAGCTACGCAGGCGCCCCTTCCTGCGCACTACCATTGGCCGAGGCAACCTCCACCACGTCGCCCAGGTAGGCAGCCCGGACCTTGGGATCCTCCCTCATCTGAGCGGCATCCCCCGAAAGCACCACCCTCCCGGTCTCCAGGACGTAGGCCCTGGAGGCAATACCCAGCGCCATGAAGGCGTTCTGCTCGACCAACAGGATGCTGGTGCCAGCCTGGTTGATCTCACGGATAATGTCGAAGATTTGCTGCACCAGGATCGGGGAAAGCCCCATGGAGGGCTCGTCCAGCAGCAACAGCTTGGGCTCCGACATCAACCCTCGCCCCATCGCCAACATCTGCTGCTCGCCGCCGGAAAGAGTACCCGCGGGCTGGTTGAGCCGCTCCTTCAATCTGGGGAAACGAGCAAAGACCCGCTCCATGTTCCTGGAGATCTTGTTCCGGTCGTTGACGGTGAAAGCGCCCAGCAGAAGATTCTCCCGCACCGACAGGTTGGCGAACATCCGCCTGCCCTCAGGAACGTGGGATATGCCGTCGGCCACGATCAGGTGAGGGGCACGGCTGGAAATGTCGTTGCCATCGAACTTGATGAATCCACCCTTCGGTCTGGTGAGCCCCGAGATGGTCTTCAGGGTGGTGCTCTTGCCGGCGCCGTTGGCCCCGATGAGGGTGACGATCTCCCCTTCGTCGACCTTGAAGGAGATCCCCTTAATGGCCTGTATACTCCCGTAGAATACGCTCAGGTCCTGTACTTCGAGAAGCACTTACGCTACGTCCTTCCCTAGATAGGCTTCGATGACCTTCGGGTTGTTCTGGATCTCCGAGGGAGTGCCCTCTGCCAGGATCTCTCCGAAGTCCATCACTTCGATCCGCTCACAGATCCCCATTACCACCTTCATCTGGTGCTCGATCAGCAGAATACTGAGATTGAACCGCTTCCTGATGAACTCGATCATCTCCATCAGCGTAGACACCTCAGCCGGGTTCATGCCGGCGGCCGGCTCGTCGAGGAGCAGCAGTCGGGGTCTTGTGGCAAGGGCTCGGGCGATCTCCAGCCGTCTTTGCTCACCATAGGGGAGGCTTCCGGCCAGTTCGTCCTGTTTCCCATCGAGGTTGAACATGGCCAGCAGATCCTGCGCCTGCAGTGCCAGCTTCTGCTCCTCCCCGGCAAAACCCGCGGTCCTGAAGAAGGCTTGAAGCAGATTGTACTTGACGCGGCAGTTGTAGGCGATCCTCACGTTGTCCAATACCGATAGGTTCCCAAAGAGACGAATGTTCTGGAAGGTCCTTGCGATGCCGAGCTCAGTTACGGCATGCGGCGCGATTCCCGCTATGCTACGCGAGTCGAACAGGATGTCCCCTCCGGAGGGCTCGTAGTGGCCGGTGATCAGGTTGAAGATCGTGGTCTTTCCTGCACCGTTGGGCCCGATCAGCCCAATCAACTCTCCATCCTCGATATGAAAGGAGACGCCGTTGACGGCCTTGAGACCGCCGAAGGTCTTGGTGAGGTTATCGACTTTCAGCAACGGCACTTTGTGGCCTCTTCTCCATCTTTGGAACTTTCGGAGCACGCAGGAACGGAAGCTCCATCCCACCGAACAGACCGGTCGGACGCAACAGCATCACGATGATCAGGAGCAGCGGATAGATCACGTAGCGAAGGTCGAGAATGTCCGACGGGAGGACAATGCGCAGACCCTCCAGCAAGAAGGTCCAGCCGATGGCCGCGATTATGGTTCCGCTGATGCTGCCGAGGCCCCCGAGCACCACGATCAACAGCGGGTCGAAGGTCTTCAAGAAGTCGAAGTTGCTCGGGTGCAGGAATGCGTAGAGGTGGGCATACAGAGCGCCCGCCACACCCGCGTAGGCACAACCCATCACGAAAGCGATGGTCTTGTACTTTGTCGTGTTCACCCCCATGGCGCTCGCGGCGATCTCGTCTTCCCGAATCGACATGGCGGCCCGGCCTTGATTCGAGTAGGCGAAGTTCCGCATCAGGATCACGGCCAGGATTGTGATGGTAGCAACCCATGGCCAGCTGGTCAGCCGGGGGATCGCCGTCATCCCGCGTGCCCCACCCATGGCCGGGATCCAGGTGTCGGCGTTGTCGAAAAACACTTTCACTATGATAGTGAAGCCCAGCGTCGCGATACCCAGATAGTCGGACTTGAGACGCAAGATCGGCATTCCAACAAGAAACGCCACCACCGCCGCGACCAGACCACCGATGATGATAGCGCCCAGAAAACCCAATGGATTGGTTCCCGTCACCTCTTTGGTTATGAGGGCAGACGAGTAGGCGCCGAGACCGTAGAAGGCCACGTGCCCCAGGGAGAACTGGCCATTGAAGCCGTAGATGATATTCAAACCGAGCGTGGTAATGGTGACGATGCAGGCGTACTGAATGATCAGCTCAGCGTAGGGGTCCAGCACTCCCGTAACCAGCAGCAGCTGTATGACGACGGCGGCCAGGATCGCGACGACCAGGGCCACCAATGACGACCGCTTCATACCTGCCTCCTAGACCTTGTCCGTGCCGCGCTTCCCCAACAACCCGGTAGGCTTGATCATCAAGACGATGATCAGAATT
The DNA here is from genome assembly GCA_021786215.1 of Chloroflexota bacterium. Next base: position 3,998 of record JAJYNT010000375.1, read on the forward strand.
CCAAACGCTACCGCATCCTTCCAGGTTGTGGAGACGAAGGCTGCCGTCAGCACCTCGGCCTGACCCATAATCAACGCCCCGAGCATAGCGCCAGGGATAATCCCGATACCTCCCAGAACGGCCGCGGTGAATGCTTTCAACCCCGGCATGATGCCCATGAAAGGCTGCACCTGCGGATAGGCGATAGCGTACAGAATGCCCCCTACGCCGGCCAGGGCAGACCCCAGGCCGAAGGTAAAGGAGACCACCAGATCCACGTTTATGCCCATCAGCTTAGCCGTATCGAAGTCGAACGAGACGCCCCGCATCGCGATGCCCATCTTGGTTCTGTACACGATATGCTGCAACAAAGCGAGGAACAGGATAGTCACAACCAAGATTATGATCTGCATATTCGTGATCGTGAGTGTCCCGACCTTGAAGACGTCTGTGATGGCGAACGGCCTCGGAAAGGTACGAATATCGGGGCCGAACACAAACTTGAGGCTACTTCCGTACTCCAGGAACAGCGAGACGCCGATCGCCGTGATCAGCGACGCGATCCGGGGGGCGTTCCTCAGGGGTCGGTAGGCCAACCTCTCGATGATGACGCCCA
>JAJYNT010000459.1 GCA_021786215.1 Chloroflexota bacterium
GAGGTCGACCGCCTCCAGTATGGCCTCCAAACTCAACTCGCCGCCGTGGCGACGGACAGCCTCTCGCAGCAGAGGGTTCCGCCCCTCCTCCAGAGCGGGGCGAACCCGCGCCATCAGGCTGGGCAGGGAGGCCACGGTCTCCAGACAGCCGGTGTTCCCGCACCAGCAGGTGAGGCCGTGGGGCTCGATGCAGGCATGCCCGATCTCCCCAGCAAGGTCCGAGCTGCCGCGATACAGATCTCCGTTGAGCACCAGACCGGCGCCGATGCCCGTGGCGACCCCCACGAAGACGAAATCGGTGAATTGCCGGCCGGCACCGAACCAGAGTTCCGCCAGGGCGCAGCACTTCTCTTTGGCATCGACGAAGGTGGGGATGCCGAAACGGTGAGAGACGATCTCGGCCAGGGCGACGTTGCTGAAAATGGTGCGGTCAGGAGTGCCGCGGACGGTTCCGGTGCGGTAGGTTACGGGACCCGGGGAGGCTATGCCAATCCCCATGATGCGCTGACGCTGCTGCTCATCGCAGCGACCGAGGATCTGCTGGATGGTGTCCAACACCGCCGCTATTGCGTCCTCCGATCGCCGCCGCGGTATGTCCGCGCTGGTCTGAAGGAGGATCTTCGCATCGAGATCGGTCAGGGCAGCGGTAACGCCGAAACGCTGGAGATCGACGGCGACCACATTGCGAGCGGGGCTGTCCACCTCCAGGCGGATGGGGCGCCGGCCCCCGCTGGACTCGCCGAAGCCGGTCTCTCGGACAAGGCCGGCCGCGATGAGCTCCTCCACGACTCGGCCGGCGGTAGCGGCATTCAAGCCCGTCAGCTCGGCGAGCTCCGACCGGGAGATGGGCCCCCGGTTTCGGATGGCGAGGAAGAGCACAGACCTGTTTCGGCGCCGAACGGAAGAGGCATTGGCGCCCTCCAGGGAAGGACTGGCGAAGGGGTAGGTCATGGCGAGCCCTCGCTTACTTGCTTGCAGATATCAAGTAAGTTCCGGCGCGCATTCTAGTGCGTCCCCGCGCGCCCTGTCAATAGGGACTTGCGACCCACGCAAATCATTTGCTTGACTGGGCCAACTGAGAGCACTACACTGGCAGGTGAGCATAATAGCATAATGTTATATCCTGTCCGCACCAATCGGCGTCCGACCCAACTCGTCCCCGCAAGGAGGTAATTCACAGCCAGAAAATCGCTCGCCTATTGATCTACGTAGACCACCTGCCACGGGATACTTCACTTGACCCAGTGAATACGGAGGCCCCAGTTGATGAATCCTCGTTCTTTCGCCAGGCTGGCACCAATGATCCTAGGCGTTTTCCTGCTCGCGGCCTGCTCGTCGACAGCCCCGGCCTCGCCAACAGCTGCCCCAGCCGCGAAGGCTCCTGCCCCCGCCGCATCTGCGCCCACCAGCGCCCCAGCGGCCACCAGCGCTCCGGCTTCGGGGCAGTTCAACTGGAAACAGTTCTCCGGACAGAAGATCGTCCTTCTGCTAGAGCAGCACCCCTGGACCACGGCCATTCAACCCTACATCCCCGAGTTCGAGAAGCTCACCGGGATCACCGTTGAGACCCAGATCTATACGGAGCAGCAGCAGCGGCAGAAATCTCTCATCGCCCTGCAGGCGAAGAGCCCCGAGTTCGACGTCTTCCAATCGTTGAAATCGCTCGAGGGTTGGAAGTACGCGCGGGCAGGCTACTACGAGCCGCTCGAATCGTATCTCAGCAATCCGAAGCTGACGCCTCCCGACTACGACCAGAACGACTTCCAGGCCGGTCCGTTCAACGGCGAGAAGATAGACGGCAAGCAGGTAGGTTTGCCCATAATCGTCGAGGGTCCGGTCATCTTCTACCGCAAGGATCTGTTCCAACAGTACGGCGTGACCCCACCAAAGACGATGGCCGACATCGAGACCGCCGCGGCCGCCATTCAGAAGGCAACCAACGGCGAGGTTAAAGGAGTTACCCTGCGTGGTCTTCCCCCCGCTGTGGCCTACACGTTCGGTCCTTTCTTCCACAACGAGGGGCTGCAGTGGCTGAGCGCCGACGGGAAATCGCAACTCAGCGATCCCAAGGGCGTACAGGCGATCGACTACTACGCCAAGCTGGCGAATGAGTATGGACCGCAGGGCGTGGTTCAGTACTCCTTCTACCAGTCATCCTCGCTCTTCGCCTCCGGCAAGGTGGGTATGGAGATTGAGTCCTCCAACGAACTCTCCACCATACTCGACCCCAAGAACTCCCAGGTAGTGAACAAGGTGGGTGTGATCCCCTTCCCGCCTGGACCCGGCGGCGACCACCCGACCGAGCTCCAGTGGGGCATCTCCATGAACGCCTTCTCCCAGCACAAGGGCGCGGCGTGGCTGTTCATGGTTTGGGCAACCTCCAAGGACATGCAGGCGAAGCTGGCACTCAAGGGGATCGCGAGCCCCAGGGCCTCCTCCTGGAAGACCCCGGAGTTCCAGGCCTCGCTGGATAGCCCAACCCGCAAGGAGTGGGCGGATGCCGTGCAGCACACCCTGGCCGTCGGCAATGGTGAAGTCGGGCCCCCGGCCGTGGAGGAGGCTCAGGTGCGGCAGATCATCGGCGACATGATAGACTCCGTGATACTCAAACAGGCGACTGCCGCCGATGCGGCGAAGAAGGCAGACGCTGCCCTCGATCCGCTTGTGAAGAAGTAGGGTAGCATCGTGTCTAGCATCCTAGCCTCTCAACAGGGCGAGGAGCGGCTTTCCGGGAGGGACCCCGCGAACCGGGGTCTCTCCACCAAAGCTGTTTCCAAGTTGGCCAACTTCGAGCGGTTCACCCCGTGGGCCATGATCCTTCCGGCCACGCTGTTCACGCTCGCGATGATCGGCTTCCCTCTCCTTTACGCGGTCTACCTGGCAGCGCACAACTTTACCCTGGGAAGTCCCACCCCGCCCGTCTTCGTCGGGTTCGGAAATCTCGCCAGGGCCGCCGCGGACCCGGTATTCTGGATCGCCGTGAGGGTCACTCTGACCATCTTCGTAATGGCCCTTGCGCTGGAGTTGGTGCTGGGCACATACCTGGGGCTGCTGCTCAGTCGGCAACTGCGGGGGGTGGGGCTCTTTCGTGTTCTCTCGTTTTTCCCATCGGTGATACCCTCCGTGGCCGTAGGCATGATCTGGGTCCAGCTCTTCGACCCCACTCAGGGCTTCCTGGACTACCTGCTGAGCACCCTGGGGATTCCTCCGCAACCGTGGCTGAGTAGTCCTCAGACCGTGGTCCCATCCCTGGCGCTGGTAGACGTCTGGGAGTGGACCCCCTTCATCGCGCTAATCGTGGTAGGAGGGATGCAAGCGCTCCCAAGCGAGCCATTCGAAGCGGCCCGCATCGACGGGGCCTCGAATCTGCAGGTACTGCGCTTCATCACTCTGCCGATGCTCCGTTCCACCATAATAGTTGCGGCCATGCTCAGGACCGTGGACTTGATGCGTATCTTCGACACCATATACATCACCACCCAGGGTGGACCGGTGAACGCATCGATGTCACTGAACGTCTACGCCTTCACCCAGGGCTTCCTTTTCTCCAACATCGGGTATGCCAGTGCCCTGATGCTGATCCTGTTGCTACTGGTGGCTCTGGTGAGTTGGGGGCTGGGAGTCGTGCGAAGGGGGTACAGCCTGTGAGTCGCCGTCCGTCGCCATTCAGACGCCACCTGACCACCGGGCTGATCTACCTACAGATCGTGCTGGTACTGTTGCTCCTGCTGTTTCCGATCTTCTGGATGGTATCGTCATCTTTGAAGAACAACGTGGATATCATCGCCTACCCGCCCAAGCTGCTCACTCTCCCGACCATGGACAACTACAGGAACCTGTTCGGGAACTATCCCTTTTTCCGATACACCGTGAACAGCGTGATCATCGTCTTCGGATCCACAATCCTCGGGCTTCTCCTGGGGGTTCCAGCGGCCTACGCCGCAGCTCGTTTCAGAATGCAGTCCTGGGCCTTTCTGACCCTGGTTGCCCGGATGGCTCCGGGCATACTCTTCCTTATTCCCTGGTACATAGTTGCCATGAACCTGCACCTGACCGATAGCTATGCCGCCTTGATCGCCGCCCACACCGTGATAACGATGCCGGTGATCATCTGGCTGATGATCTCCTTCTTCGAGGAACTGCCCATCGAAGTTGAGGAATCCGCCCTGATCGACGGTTGCTCGCGGACAAAGGTGCTGACCCACATAGCAGTCCCCATGTCGTTGCCAGGACTGTCGGTCTCCGCCATCCTGGCCTTCATCTTCTCGTGGAACTACTTTCTATTTGCCCTAGTGCTGTCTGGATTCAACACTGCTCCGCTTACCGTTGCGGCATTCAACTTCATCGGCGTCGCGGCGGTTGACTGGGGAGGGTTGATGGCAGCGGCTACCATGATCAGCTTGCCCCCCCTGGTGCTGCTGCTGTTCGTCCAGCGTTGGCTGGTGCGAGGGCTGACGGCAGGCGCGGTCAAGGGCTGAGCTACAGAGGTTGTTCGAATGAAAAGCGCACGATTCCTTGGGGAGGATCGAATCACGATCGAAGAG
>JAJYNT010000152.1 GCA_021786215.1 Chloroflexota bacterium
AAAGCCACGAGGAGATGCTTCGCTGACGCTCAGCATGACATGGTAGACGTTTCCGCAATATACCGTACACTATCGGAAGAGCTCTTGGCTTACTTCAACCTGGATGGTAACATCATGATTGGCTATAGAGTTGTGAGGTAGCAGCGGATGAGGGTCATCAGGGAGCCGGAGATCTACCTGGTGGGCAGGCAGGTGGTGGATGGTGCGGAGGTCGACAGGTTTCTTCGGGAGCACGAGAGCAGCTGGAGCACGGAGACCGAGCGAGGGTCCGAGATGCTTGCGGAGATGGCTGGGCGCATCTGCTACATGTCGTTCGGATCGAAGCAGGGACGGAAATCCAATGCCGAGTATCTTGATAACATCATCGAGTCGGGACATGGGAGTGTCCTGGAGCATGCCGTCTGGAATCTCGTGATCACCGGTGTGTCACGATCCTTTACTCACGAGTTGATCCGCCACCGCGCCGGCTGGGGCTACTCGCAGATGTCTCAACGGTACGTGGACGAGTCGACCGCCGACTTCGTGGAGCCTGACCTGATCGCTACGGACCCGGAGGCCCATCGGCTATGGCTGGATTCGGTGGAGGCAAGTCACCGGGCCTATACCGCTCTAGTGGAGCGCCTATCCTATCTGGTGGAGCAGCAGCAGGCGGGCATGAGTCGCACGGCCAAGCGCAAGATGGCCAGACAGGCTGCCCGTAGCGTGCTTCCCAATGCCACTGAGACGAAGATCTTCGTCACCGCAAACGGGCGCGCCCTCCGCCACTTTATCGAGCTACGTGGTTCACCGGCTGCCGAGCCTGAGATCCGCAAGGTCGCGGTGGGGCTGCTGCGGGTCATGCAGCGAGAGGCCCCCAATCTATTCGATGATTTCCAGTTGGTGATCCTGGAGGACGGCTCCCAGGGCACTAGCACGGTGCACCACAAGGTATAGGCCGCCCGAAACTTGGGTGCTGGCCTGCATCTTGCCAGGCAGTCTGGGTCAATCCAGAGGGAGGTGGTGAGGTGCGAGTCCATGTCACATTGCGAGGCTCGTTAGCGGGAGATGGCCAGCTTCAGAACAAGATGTTGGTGCATCTTCCGTGGGGTTCCACGGTGGAACACCTGATAGGTCACCTCTCTATCGCTTCGGCCGACGTGCAGATGGCTCTCGTCAACGGGAGCCCTGTCGTCCGGACCATGGTCCTGAGCAATGGGGACCAGGTGATCCTGGCTGGAGCCAGCTGAGTACGCGATGTAGGGCACCGGGAATGGCCACGACAGACATTCCCGGTGCCCTCAACCTCCGGGGACCCTGATTCTCCTCTCTTGAAAACCGAACCCGCTCTGTACCATCATGTTAGGCGGGCGAGCGTTCGTCGCTGCTCTTCGTGAAGCTGGTCCTCTGGTTAATAGCTCCGCCGAGGCGGCCGCTCGAGGAGAGATTGTCTATCGTGTACCGATAAGGATAACGCAATGATTTGCCCGAAGTGTCTCGCTATCGAAACGGAGGGGAGCCTGCGGTGCCGGAAATGTGGTGCCCAACTGTATACGGGCCTGTTCCAGAAACCCGATGATCCCCCAGAAGAAGTGCCGAAGCCTCAGGAGTCCGGAGGCTCGGTGTCGCGGCGGGCCAACGTGATCGCACTGTTGGTGTTCATTGCCGTGGTGCTGGTGCTGCTGGTGGTGATGAGTCGGCTACAAACCGCTGTACAGTAGCGGCCTCCTCCCGGGGTGATGGCGATCGGCGAACAGAGCGATACAGCGACCCGTATGGTGCCTGCTCCATGGGATCACAACGTTACATCCCGCGACAGTGAAGCACCAGGTTGCGGTTTACCCGATCCACACGATAAGGGCGCAGTATGCGCCCGATGCGCACCATCCGCTGCTCGGTGCGCGCGTCCCTGAACAGGTTGAAGGCGATCTCCCCCCGATGGCCGGCTATTTCCTTCAGTTGCCTTAGGAAGGGCTTCGCCACCACCCCATGCTGGAAGCCGTATCCCAGGAACAGGTCCACGGCCACGAAGTCGAATCTTCGTTCGCAGCGAGCGACGTACTCGAAGGCGTCTTCGATCACGATGTCCAGGTTGGGGAGGTCCAAGCCGAACTCCCTCCTGGCGAAGTCGATCACCTCCTCGTCGTTGTCGACGCCCACGATCTCGATGTTTGGATACCGCCGATTGAGCAGGTGAGCCAACGTTCCTCCCGCCAAGCCGAGCAAGAGGGCACTTCTTGGCGAGCCCTCGGGAAGCATAGCCCCCCAGTAGCCCGAAGGCGGTTCTTTTCCCTCCACGGCTATGGAGACAATGACACCATCCACCATCAGGGCGGGGTGCCCTTCGTCGTCGACTACCTTGATCCGCTCAGTCACCAATTTTTGGGAGAACTCCACATCGATAGGTCGATCCATTCTAACATGGGCAGTCTTGCTTGAAGACGGTTGGCGCGGCGTGCTACCATCACGGCTCAGGGCTTTCAGTTGTCGTCATTCGACCTGTTGGATATTCAGGCGATGGCTGAGAACTGACCACTGAACGCTGAATTTGGGAGACTCACCATGCAAAGCTCGTGGCGAAGGCAGCTGCGGTTGGGTGTCATTCAGGTGATGATGTTCCCCGATGCTCCGGGGAACGCGGCTCGAACCCTCGAAACGGCCAAGCAGATCTTGACGGATGACTTTTTTGGTGTCCTGGCAGTTGGCCGAATGGATGACGACACCATGGAAGCCGTGAAGGTGATGGCAAGAGATGCCCATGCGGACATCGCCGTTAGCGCGGCTCCTGTTGTCCTGGGTGGTAAGCACAATCTGGCAGGCCTCGAAGAGGATGCCCGAAGGGCGGCGGTGGAAGCCCTTAAGAAGAGTGTGGACGATGCTTACCTGTTGGGATCGCCGGTGGTCGAAGTCTTGGACGGCGCTCGAAGCTACCCGGGGCTAGAGAAGGAGAGCCAGGCTGCCGATCAACTGGTGCGCTCTCTCGGCGAACTGTGCAGCTACGCCGAGACCAGGGCTTCCGGACAGCCGGTGTGGATCGCACTGGAGACCTTCGACAGGGCAGTAGATAAGCGTAGTCTTGTGGGGCCAAGCTCGCTGGCGGTGCAGGTGGCGAGTCGGGTCAGGGCGCAACACTCCAACTTCGGCCTCACTGTCGACATGGGCCATCTGCCCCTGATTGGAGAGAGCTATCAGGAGGCCCTCCAGACCACGAAGGATTACCTGATACACGCTCATCTGGGAAACTGCATTAAGGACGACAGCTCTCATCCATTCTACGGTGACAGCCATCCAGCTTTCGGGATGTCCGGGGGTGTGGCAGACGTAGCGGAGTTGACGCAGTTCCTCGCCGCTCTTCAGGAGATTGGTTTCTTCGAGAAGAGACTGCCCACGAGCGTTCCGTGGCTTACCTTCGAAGTGAAGCCACAACCCGGTCAGTCGCCTGAACTGTTGATTGCCAACTGCAAGAGGACCTTCGAAGAGGCCTGGGCAAGACTCTAGGGATGATATCATGAAGATGACTGCTTCGAGAGGAGAAAGCTGTGATGGATGAGGCGGCGGAGTCTAAGGTCGAACTTCGCTACAAGGAGGTAGCCAACGACTTCGCCCGCTGGGAGAAGCTGAAGGACATCGTTGACCAACTGCTGGACATCACGCTGAACTACCGGCAGAGCGGGCATCCGGGTGGTAGTCGCTCCAAGGTCCACATGATGCTGGTCACGATGCTTTCGGGCGTTTCCCGGTGGGATATCCGGCATCCTGAGAAGAGGTTTGGCGACCGCTTCGTGCTGGTCGGGGGACATGCTGTGCCCCTGATCTACGTTACTCTTGCGGTTTTCAACGAGGCGCTCAGGATCAAGTATGCTCAGACGGGTGATCCGAAGTATCTGGTGCCGGAACCCGAGGAGCGCATGCTCACCTGGGAGGACTTGCTGGGCTTCCGCCGCAATGGTGGCCTCTCCGGGCACGCGGAGATGGAGGGCAAGACTCTCATTCTGAAGTTCAACACCGGTCCCTCGGCCCATGGCAGCCCGGCTGCCGCGGGGGAGGCGATGGCTCTGAAGCGCGCCGGTGCCGAAGGCGTGAAGGTCTTCGCGTTCGAGGGCGAAGGCGGGTTGACCCCCGGCGCCGTGCACGAGACGATGAATACCGCCTGGGGTTTTGGTCTGGACAATCTCCACTACATCGTGGACTGGAACGACTTTGGTATCGATGATACCCCCATCAGTGCGGTGGTGCATGGTACGCCGAAGGATTGGTTTGGCTCTCACGGCTGGCGAGTGGTTGGCACCGAGAAAGGCTCCGACTGGGAGTCGGTGACCCGAACCCTCTTGGAGCTTAGTTTTGGCCCCAATCCCAAAAAGGTGCCTAGCATAGCCTGGCTGAAGACCCGCAAGGGTCGGGGCTACGGCGTGTACGATAACAAGTCCCATGGTAGCCCGCTTCCCATCAACGGGGAGGGCTTCTGGAAGAACTGTGCTGCCTTTGCCGGCAAGTATGGGGTCAAGTTCGTGGGCTTCAACGAGCCGGCCCCTAAGGACCCTGCTGAGTTGAAGGAGCAGTTCAGGG
>JAJYNT010000187.1 GCA_021786215.1 Chloroflexota bacterium
GGGTGGACTTGGGACCCGCGACTCACGACCACTCTGATACTCTGGCTGATCTACGTGTCGTACATGATGCTGCGCTCGGTGGTGGAGAACCCTTCCAGGCGGGCATCCCTATCGGCCGTTGTCGGAATCATTGGCTTCATCGATGTTCCCGTGGTGTTCATGTCCATCCGTTGGTGGCGAACCATCCACCCGGTGGTGATCACGGGGTCGAGCATCAATCTAGCGCCGACCATGATAGTTACGCTGGTCGTATGTTTGGTCGCCTTCACCATCTTCTTCGTGCACCTGCTCCAACTCAGGCTAAGGCTTGAATTGCAGCGTGAAGACGTCTATCAGCTAAGAGAACTGGTTTTGTACGAAGAGTGATCGCCACAACCGTCTCGCATATTCAAAGGAGGGTCTACCCGATGGAAGAGAATCTCACCTACTTGTTCGCTGCTTTCGCCGTCATTTGGCTCGCGATGCTCCTGTACAGTTTCAGCATCGGAGCGAGGCAGAACTCGCTCGAACGCGAGATCGAGATGCTGAAAACCGTCCTCTCCGAGCGGGACGGCACCACGCTGTGAGCGCAAAGCGACTCCCAAAGGCCTCAAGCTCTGGCGGCTACAATCGTCAAGTGGTAGCCTCGGATCGATCGCTCACGGCACCCCCTGCTGCCTCTCGGCCAGCTCCGCTCCCCGCCGCAACGCCTTCAGGTTCGGCGCAACAAAACGTTCTTTCCCCGCTCCCAACGCCTCCGCCATTGTCTCTTCCACTGCCTCCATGGGCAGGGCAGCCGTGGCACGCAACAGCGCTCCCAGCGCCACCATGTTTGCTACTCGATCGCTACCCACCTCAGCAGCGATCTCGTTGGCCGGGATCTCGAGGATCCTGATGTCGGAACGCACAAAGGGTGTGGTCGCCAAGGATCGGTTGATAACCAGCGTACCGCCGACCTTCACCCGCGGCCCATACTTCGCAAGCGATGGCTCGTTCATCGCTATCGCGGCCGAGGGCCGATCGACGATCGGGGAACCGACCTCCTCTTCGGAGAGAATGACGGTGCATCCCGCAGTGCCCCCCCGCATCTCAGGCCCATACGATGGTATCCATGCAACGTTGCGCCCGATGTGCAGCGCCGCATGGGCCAGCACCATGCCGGCGAACAGAACGCCCTGGCCACCGAAGCCGGCGATAATGATCTCGTGATCCTGCTCCATTCCGTTTCCTCCAGAAGCAGCCGCCCTCTGCCCGCTCACACACCAAATCTGACGTAGGCGAGAGCCGAAGCGGCGATCCTAGACACCACTGACATCACAACGCCTCAACCTCGGCGGTCATCTTTATGTCACCCAGCGGATAGTAGGGGACCATCCGCTCTTCGAGCCATCGCTGAGCGTCTTTTGGCGAGACACCCCAGTTGGTCGGGCATGGTGAAAGCACCTCCACCAGCGAAAAGCCCAACCCTTCCACCTGGCATCTGAAGGCCCGACGGATCGCGGCCCCGGCCTTACGGATAGCCGAGGGGGTATGGACCGCCACTCGAGTGATGTAGCGCGGGCCCTCAAGGGTTGCGAGCATTTCGCTGATCCGGATCGGGTAGCCTGCCCTCGCCGTTTCCCTTCCAGCCGGCGTCGACGTGGTCTTCTGTCCAACAAGGGTTGTGGGGGCCATCTGCCCACCCGTCATCCCATAGACGGCGTTGTTGACAAAGATGACGGAGATGTTCTCCCCTCTGCCCGCGGAGTGGACTATCTCGGCGGTTCCGATGGCTCCCAGATCGCCGTCCCCCTGGTAGGTGAAGACGAACAGCTCGGGGTGAACCCGCTTTATGCCGGTCGCAACCGCCGGGGCCCTACCGTGAGCGGCCTCACAGCCGTCGAACTCGAAGTAGTTGTAGCCGAAGACGGCGCACCCCACCGGCCAAACTCCCACCGTGCGCTCCTGGAGATGCAACTCGTCGATCGCTTCCGCCACGAGGCGATGCACGATCCCATGGCCGCAACCGGGACAGTAGTGGGTGAGAGTAGTGGAAAGGGATCGCGGCCGATTGAACACCAGTTGAGCAGTCTGCGCAATGAGACTCATCTCGTCTCCTCCCAGAGCCGCCTCAGGGCCGACAGCACCTCATCGGGCGTCACCACAAAGCCCCCCAGCCGTCCGACAAAACGCACCGGCACCCTTCCCGCGACCACGCGCTGCACGTCCTCGAGCATCTGCCCCTGGTTCAACTCCACCACCAGCAACCCTCTAACCCGACTCGCCAGATCGGCGATCTCCCGCTCAGGGAATGGAAAGAGGGTGATGGGGCGGAAGAGCCCGACGGCCTTGCCGTCGGCCCTGGCGGATCTGGCAGCGCTGAGACTGACCCGAGCGGGGGTGCCAAAGGCTATCACCGCTAGCTCGGCATCTTCAAGATAGCTGCCGGCCCACCGAACCTCGTGCTCCTTGATCAGCGCGTACTTCTCCAGTAACCGCCGGTTGCGAGGCTCCAGGGTCTCAGGTTCGAGCCCTATCGACTCCACGATCCTCTTCGTCCTGCCCGCATTGTTGCCCAACGCCCAATCCTTGGGTGGCAAGCCCTCGGGTCGGCTGTACTCCCGAAGCACCACAGGTTCCACCGTCTGGCCGATCACGCCGTCCGCCAGCACCATCACCGGGGTCCGGTAGCGATCCGCGAGATCGAAGGACAGGGCGGTGAGATCCATTGCCTCCTGAACGGAGGCCGGGGCTAACACTATGGGGTGGTACACCCCATGCCCCCCGCCCTTGGTGGCCTGGAAGTAGTCGCCCTGGGCCGGAGCCACGTTGCCCAGCCCTGGCCCACCCCTCATGACGTTGACGATCACCGCGGGGAGCTCGTTGCCAGCGATGTAAGAGATCCCCTCCTGCTTCAAACTGATGCCCGGGCTCGACGAAGAGGTCATCACCCGAGCCCCGACCGACGCCGCGCCCAACACCATGTTGATCGCCGCGACCTCGCTCTCAGCCTGCACGAAGACCCTTCCGAGGGCCGGCATCTTGCGCGCCATGTACTCCAGCAGTTCCGTTTGAGGGGTAATCGGATACCCGAAGTAGGCATCGCACCCGGCCCGTATCGCGCCCTCACCCAGAGCCTCGTTGCCCTCCATCAGCACCCGCGTCTCAGCCTTGGTCACTATTTCCGCTCGTGCTACCATACCCTACACCTTCACCATCCAGCTTCTGTCCCCGGCCTTTTGGGTCGGAGTTACCCCCGGGCTCCTTGTGGGAACCGGGGTCCGTATCCCTCTCCTCTTGAGAGAGGGAGCGTCCAGCAATAGTTATCTCGCACGAGTCGCCTATCGGTACACGGCTATCGCCGTCTCAGGACACACCATGCCACACACGGCGCAGCCGGTGCACCCCTTCTCCTTCCCCTTTCCTCCCACGTGCCCCATCTGATCGAACTCGGCGGGATGGTACCCCAGATGGTTGATCCTCGTGGAAAAGTGAATCAAGGCTAGAGGACACGTCTCGCCACACAACTCACACCCCTTGCATCTCTCATCGTCGATCTGTATGTACCCCAAACTTCACCCTCCCATCCAGGTCGATTGTCCCTCGATCCAACAGCAGGCCGGCTGGGCACTAACCACGTCCAGCCGGCCTGCCTTCAGCCTCCTTCACCGGTGAGGGCTGTCCGGATAAGCCCAGTTCGTTTGTCGCTCCCTTTCGGCCCTCCGGCGGGCCACCACTCTCCTGAGCAGCGGCCAGGATCACGCCCAGCGCAATCGAGTACAGCTTGCCCTGGTGAAGATCCGCTCTGGAGGTGATCACGATGGGAGCGCTCCCTCCCACCACGATCCCGGCCATTTGTCCGCCCGCCAAAAAGGTCATGACCTTCGCCATCAGATTGCCGGCCTCAACACTGGGCACCAACAGGATGTCGGCCCGACCCGCCACCGGGCCTCGGATCCCCTTGGTCTCGGCTGCAGCCACGGAGACGGCATTATCCAGGCCGAACGGCCCATCCACGAGTGCCCCCGCGATCTGACCTCGATCCGCCATCTTGGACAGGGCAGCGGCATCCACGGTCGCCGGGATCTCGGCATTCACCGTCTCCGCGGGAGCGAGAACGGCGATCTTCGGCTCGGCCAGCCCCAAAGTGTGGGCCAGGATAACCGCGTTTCTCGCAATCTCCAGCTTCTGCTGAAGGGTCGGGAAGAGCACAACGCCGCCATCCGTGAGATACAGAAGCCGATTGAGCCCAGGCATCTCGATCAGGGCCACGTGGCTGAGAAGGCGCCCGGTGCGCAGCCCTCCATCTCGATCGAGAACCGCCCGCAGCAGATCCGCCGTCTCCATCTTGCCCTTCATCAGCACTCTCGCCTTGCCCAGTCGCACCAGCTGCACAGCCCGCCGCGCTACTTCGGCGGCCCCGCCCTCCTGGGATGAAACTTGCACCAGCTGAGCCTTCAACTCCACCAGATCGATGCCTTCTTCGGCAGCGACGGCCCGGATGCGCTGCTCGTCGCCAACCAGATAGGGCAGCGCGATCCCAGCCCTAACAGCGTCCCTAGCCGCCAGCAGCAGCTCCC
>JAJYNT010000307.1 GCA_021786215.1 Chloroflexota bacterium
GGCGGTGGCGAAGGCGGGGAACCAGCCGGCATGCATGGCCGACAGCCCCACGATCATCTCGGCAGCGATGCACGATACGGCGGCAAAGACCACCCACAGGATCATCTGCCCGATACCCATCTGCCCATAGATCCCGGAGACTGCCGCCAGGATGATGGCCGCCACGAGGTAGAGACCGAACCCGCGCGCAATACCCATGCCGAGATCTCTCTCGCTTCGGGTGAAGTCGGCTGGGGCGGTGCCATCGCCGGAATGAGCCGCATGCGGCTTGCGCCGGAAGAGAATGTAAATAACCTGGATCAATGCCACCAGTCCGGCGCCTATCATCATCCCATGAGGGATGTACAGGGCGTTCATGTCGACGTGGAAGAGTTGCTGGCCGTAGCCCCGGATCAACAGCCCCACACCAAACATGGCCAGGGCGAAGATGTTGCCGATGAAGGCCACGCCGAAGGCAGACCCGGAGACGCCGAAGATGTTGCCTACTATGCCGACGATGATCCCAATCCCCAGTATGCCTGCCCGGCGGCCACCCTGGTCACCGGCGATGATCGCCTCGGCCGCGGCCACGCCTGGAGGCCACGCCCCACTGCCTGGGAAAAGCCGGGAGTCGTAGACCCAGTACAGCATGAACCAGTCGATGAACATCGCCATGGTGGCGCCGATGATCATCGGAACCAGCAGATCGGGCCGGCCCATCAGGACCGGGATGCCGATGGGTAGGATCAGCGAGTTGGCCGCCCCGAAGGTCGAGGCCGAGGTGGTCGACTGCACCAGGTTCTGGCGGTGAACCGACCTGAAGCGGTTGAAAGCCTGGCCAGGGATCCGAGAGACGACGATGGCTACCAGCACCCCGATGATCGAGGTGTTGGGGGTTACCCCAAGGGTCGTTATAACCTGAAGCCCGATGATCGCTCCGACCACGGACATCAGGACGTTGAAGACCAGGACGCCGGGCTCCAGGGCACGAGGATGACGCTTCTCCTCGGAGCCGTGGAGGGCCTCCAGGGGAACAGTTTCTGAAACCACTGAAGTGGGTCTCCTTTCAACCAAGTCACTTGGCCCGCGCCGGTTGCAACAACACAAAGCGGCCTCGCCGACGAGAGCCGATCACCGAAACGATGTCACAATATGGATGATCATGGCTGCGGTCGCGATCGGGTCCTCCTGTTTGCCTTCTTGGTCACCTCCCTTCTCGGTCGCCTTTGGCCCTGGACAGTGCGTACCAGGTCATGAGTCCGGCTGCTTCCACCGGGTCCACCGCCAGTATGCCCGCCCGCTTGCGCAACTGCTCCGCCATCCCGATAGTGGCGTACCCGGTGCATGCCAGAACCAAGGCTCCTGCTCCTGCTTTGATGAGCCTGTCGGCAGCCTTGATGGCCGACTCCATTCCCCAATCGGTCATCAAGTCCAGTGTGTTCTTAACCCCCTCGGGGCTGTCTTCTCCCACGAAGGCCTCCCCCAGAACCCGTCGGACCGGCCCGGGGGCACCCTCGGTGAGGTTGAGGATGCCGATCCTCTCGGCCAAGCCAAGGGCAACTGCCGAGGCAGCGGAGCCGGCCCCGATCACCGGGACCGTCAGCTCAGATCTGAGTTCGGGCACCGCCGGGTCCGCGGCACAACTCACCAGAATCGCGGCGGCGCCATCAGCCACAAGATCACGCGCCAGCCGGATGATCTTGGGAACGGCCTGCCTCTCCGTCTCGTCGTCATAGATGCCGCGCGGCTGATCGGGGATGCAGAAGCTTCGAGTCGGAAGTCCAAAGCGGCGCTCGATCTGGAGCCCATGGGCTTGGAGCAGTTCGCGATCGGTGGTGGTCAACACGCGGATGACGCCAACAAAGTCACTCATGGCCGTGAGCCTCCTACGACCCGTAATTGCCAGGAAACATTGTCCAACCGGTCGTTTGCCCACACCCGGTTGGATTCGCTGGGATGGTTCAGGACTGTGGTAACAGTTGTAGCGTTGCCCCTTGTAGGCGACGTGGCTACCCGTCGGGGACAAGCCCCGACGCTACATGCGTTCACTGTTACCCTATCTACCCATCGGTATGAACCATGCCGATTCGCTCTCCTTCCGGATCGGGTCTTGCGTATACGTCACTGAGTCCACAACGGCACTCCCTTGGGATTGAACAGCAGTGTACTCAGGCACCATACCTTGTCAAGAGCGGCTGCCACCAGCCCGGATGTGACGGCTGCCGTCGCCCGCGAGAGGCAGATCGAAGACCGGTCGCGGATACAGACAGAAGATTAACATGGTTCAACGCATGCCACAATATGGCTGTTCCGGCAGTGGGCCCAGAGTGGGAAAGTGCTTCGTTCAGCCACTTTGTCGACCCCGATCCATCACATTAAGATAGCTGTTGTGGAGGTTGTCGGCGACAGGTTGCTCCGAAGGGAGAGGGAGTGGAGGGACCGCATGCCCAGCTATATGGCCAGGGAGATCGCCGCCCAGCCCGAGGTGCTGCGCCACCTGCTCCAGGCGGAGATGGAGAACGTGCGCCGAATCGCGGCCTGGATTCGCGAGTTTGATCCCATCTTCGCCTTCATGGTGGCCCGGGGGAGCTCGGACAACGCTGCCCTCTACGGCAAGTATCTCTTCGGCATCCTCAATCGGATCCCAGTGGCCCTGGCGGCCCCATCCATCTTCACCCTCTTCCAGGCACCCCCAGCGCTCTCCCGGGCCCTGGTGATCGCCATCTCCCAGTCGGGCCAGTCCCCGGACCTGTTGGAGGTAACCCAGAACGCTCGATCCCAGGGCGCGGTGACGGTGGCGGTTACCAACGATCCGGCCTCTCCCCTGGCGAAGCTGTGCAACTGGGTGATCCCGCTCCATGCGGGCGTGGAGAGAAGCGTGGCCGCCACCAAGAGCTACACGGCCCAGTTGATGGCGCTGGCGATGCTCTCGGCCTGCCTGGACGAGCGGCCCGAGCTGCTGGTGGAGCTGGAGCAACTGCCCGAGCAGGTGAGACAGGCGATGCGGGCGGAAGATGCGGCCCGAGCCGCAGCGGAGCGGATGAAGCAGGCCAATCGCTGCGTGGTGATCGGGCGAGGCTTCGACTATGCCACGGCGCAGGAGATCGCCCTGAAGCTGAAAGAGCTGGCATCCGTGGCGGCGGAGCCCTACTCGGCGGCCGACTTCATGCACGGCCCGCTGGCGATGGTGGGGCCGGGCTTCCCGGCAATCCTGGTGGCACCCGAAGGGGCGGCCTTCGGGGAGATGAACCGGCTGGCGCAGCGGCTGAAGGAGTTTGGGGTGGAGCTCTTCGCCATCTCCAATCGGCAGGCTCTGCTCAAGCTGGCGACGGTGCCGATCCCCCTGGAGGGATCGGTGAAGGATTGGCTGTCACCCTTCCTGACGGTGGTCCCCGGCCAGCAGCTCGCGCTCCACCTGGCGCTCGCCAAGGGACTGGACCCCGATCGGCCCCGCCGGCTCAGCAAGGTGACCAGGACGAGGTAGACCGTACCGCCTCTCCCAAGGGGAGAGGGAATCTATAGTTTACGCCCGGTATACCGTCCGCCCACCCACTATGGTCTCCAACACGTTCAGTTGGTTGTCCAGCAGCACCAGGTCGGCATCGCAGCCCGGTTCCAACTTCCCCTTGCTGATGGACATCCCGAGCGCTCTGGCGGGGGTCTCGCTGGCGGCCTGTAGTGCCCCGGCAAGATCCCCTGTCCAGGCAGCCAGGTTGGCTACCGCCTGGTTCATCCGCAGCAGACTGCCCGCCAAACGGCCGTCATCGAGCCTCGCGGTATTGCCCTCAACCAGAATCCTTTGACCCGAGACTCTGTACTCCCCGGGTGGCAACCCCACCGCGGGTACGGCATCGGTGACCAGAAAGATCCCCTCGGGCCCTCGGGCACCCCAGGCAAGGCGCACCATGGCTGGGTGGACGTGTAGACCATCGGCGATCAGTCCGACCGGTGGGGCCGCCGCTTCCAGCAGGGCACCCGCGAGACCCGGCTCGCGATGGTGGAGGGGCGGCATGGCATTGAACAGGTGGGTGCCCGCGCCGATCCCCGCGACGAAGGCGGCGCATGCCTCCACATAGGTAGCTCCAGAGTGGCCGGCGGCCGGCACTATCCCCCGCTCCAGGAACCGCTCACAGCCTTCCAGCCCACCATCCAGTTCCGGAGCCAGTGTGACCATGCGAACAGGATCGACGGCGATGGAGTCGATCAGCGACTCGCTGAAGCCCTGGATCCAGGCGGGGTTGTGCGCGCCCCGATAGTCCGGGTTCAGGAACGGACCCTCCAGGTGCGCCCCCAGGAATTTGGCACCATGAAGCTCGCGCAGCTCCTTCAGTCTGTTCAGGATCAGGGGGTAGCTCTCGGGTGCCGCCGTGATCACCGTGGCCAGGTAACCCGTCACGCCGTTCCGGGCAAGGAACTCCGGGACCGGGGTGAAGTCGGCGTCGGGATCGCTGAAGTCCATACCCAGAGCGCCGTTGCACTGAAGGTCTATCCAGCCCGCCGAGAGGATGGGCATGGAGCTATCTGCCTCGGGCAACCTTTCCACCCGGGTGAT
>JAJYNT010000013.1 GCA_021786215.1 Chloroflexota bacterium
AGGTCGGTTCCCACAACAGAGAGGAGGGTGACCCTCACTCCGAGCCGCGCCAGGTTCTCGGCGACGTTCCGACCGCAGCCTCCCTCGCAAAGCCGGATCTGCGCGGGGTTGGAAGTGCCTGGCTGGATCGGAGCCAGAGGGCGGATCTTGACATCGAGGCAGGTAGCTCCAAGCACCACGATTTCAGCCGATTCGGATTGCGTCATCGGTGGCACCTACCTTTTCGTGGAGTTTGGCTTTTCGGCGGGCTTGGCCTCTTCCCTCTTGTCCCTGTCGTTGAGCCGGCTGATCTCGGTAGAACCCAGCTCCAGAATCCCCTTTTCTTCCACCTCCACCGTCACGCTCTGCTTGAGAACGTTCACGGCCACCACTAGGCCTTCACCCTGAATGGTGCTCACCCTCTCCCCTGCCTTCGGAAGCCCTTGCCGCATCTCACAGTAGGCCTTGTTCTCATACCCCAGGCAGCAGAGCAGCCGGCCGCACAGCCCGGATATCTTCATGGGGTTGAGGGGAAGCTCCTGCTCCTTCGCCATCTTTATGGATACCGAGGAGAAATCGTCCAGGAACGCGCAGCAGCAGAGCGGCCTGCCGCATCGTCCGTATCCGCTCAACTGCTTCGCCTCGTCGCGGACACCGACCTGCCGCAACTCGATGCGGGTTCTGAATATGCCGGCCAGGTCCCTGACCAACTGCCGAAAGTCGACCCTGCCCTCGGCAGTGAAGGTGAACACCAGCCGGCTTCCATCGAAGTTGTACTCCGCGGCAATCAGCTTCATCGGCAGGCCGAAGCTTTTCACCCGCTCCTTGCACTTTGCCAGCGCATCTGCCTCGCGGGATCTGAAGCTGTGAAGCCTGTCTATGTCCTCGGGGGTTGCCTTGCGCAGCACCGGCTTCAGCGGCTCCGTCACGTCGCTCTCCACCACCTCGGAGGGAGCGATGACCACCTTGCCCAACTCGATGCCCTTCGATGTCTCGACTATGACCAGCTCATCGTTTGCCAGGGAGTACTGTCCCGGATCGAAGTAGTAAATCCTGCCGGCTTTCTTGAAGCGGACGCCTACGATGCAAGTCATTTCTCACCTATCAAGCAAGGGCATAGAACGGAGTGTTAGATGCGAGTCACCCTGATCCGCACCTTCTTGGCGCACGCCAGATCTTTCAGATCCGTGGCATGCGCAACATGAGGACCTCGAGGGCCAGGCGGGCGTTGACGTTCTGGGCCAGCATGGCGATTGTCTCCTGTATCGCCTTTATCATCTGGCCCAGAACGTGCGCCGGGTACAGCCGCACCTGCGACCCTAGAAGATCCTTCAGGTCAACGTTGACCACCAGATCCTCCATGCCGAGACGATAGAGCAGTAGGTCCCGCCACCAGGATTGCCAACTCTCCAGTACCGATCGAGCGGCCTCCGGATCACGACCGGATAGAGAGGCCAGCTCCGAAGCGTAGGCGAAGCGGTCCACCCGATTGGCTCGCGGAAGAGCCATCAGACGGTCCATCAGTTCGGCCCGCCTGCGCAGCATCGCCGGGTTCGCGATGGCCTCGATCGCCCATCCCACCCTGCCCTTGGCGAGGGACGCCACCAACCGTGCCTGCTCGGGATCCACCCCCGTCCGTCCACAGACTGTACCCTCGATGATACTGGTTGGGACCGGAAGGAGATCCACCTGCTGGCATCGAGATACCAGAGTCGGTAGCAACAATGTCGAGTCCAGGGTAGTCAGCACCATGAGCACCGAAGGCGGTGGTTCCTCCAGGGTCTTGAGAAGGGCATTGGCTGCCTGTTCCGACATCCGTTCGGCCTCTTCGATGATGTAGACCTTCACGCTGCCTTCGGCGGGACGCAGTGCAACCCTCTCCTGAATCTCGCGGACGACGTCGATGCCGATGCTCTTGGCGCCATCCTCCAACTTGACCACCTGAACGTCAGGGTGCACGCCTCGCTCGATCTTCCGACAGGATCGACAGTTCCCGCAGGGGCGATCGGACTCGAGACAGTTCAGCGCCTTGGCCAATTCCCGGGCCAGCGTCAGCTTTCCTACCTGTCTGGGTCCAGAAAGGAGATAAGCGTGAGAGACTCGGCCGGCCGCAACGCTGCTTCGAAGTAGATGTATCGGGCGATCATGCCCGATTACCTGCCACATGGGAATCATCTCCAGCCGGCTCGAC
The DNA here is from genome assembly GCA_021786215.1 of Chloroflexota bacterium. The sequence goes on from JAJYNT010000013.1 coordinate 2,171, forward strand.
ACCAATGCACAGGGCCATTCTATCACACAGAGATGGGGGACGGGTGACGGAATGGCTAGAATGGCAGATATGGAAGGCCCGACGTTTGGCCACGAGCCATGGAGTTCGGTTGTACGGAGATTGCTATCTGGTCGGCAGGAGGTCAAGAGGACGGGCACCAATGGTCTTGGTGCCCGTGTCAAGTCTAAGCAGAATAGCCCGTCAGGCCCTGGCCTTCGCCGAAGAGCTGAGCAGGCGGGTAGTGGCAGTGCATGTGGCAACAGACACCGCACAGGCGGAGGAGCTTCGCAGAGAGTGGCCTGAGGTAGCAGGTGAGCTACCCCTGGTCATCATAGAGTCCCCCTACCGGCTGTTGCTTTCTCCCCTGCTGGCCTACGTGGATGCCTTGAGAGAGACCCATCCCGACGACACCCTGGTGGTGGTTGTGTTGCCGGAGTTTGTCCCCAGCTTCTGGTGGGACAACCTTCTCCACAACCAGACCGCTCTGCGTCTGAAAGCCGCCCTGCTCTACAGGCCGGGGGTGGTGGTGACCAGTTTCCCCTACCTGCTGCGGTAGTCCTGCCTAGGACAGTCTTGTCCCGCACTTGCCGCAGAACTGATTACCTGCCTGGTTCTCTGTCTGGCAGGTGGGGCACACGCTCACGGCCGGCGCTGTCTTTGCTGGGGGCTGCGCGGCTTTCTCTCCGGCGTCCGCATCCGGGGAGATGCTTCGCTTGAACTCGTTAATGCCTCTTCCCAGCGAGCCACCGATTTCCGGGAGCTTGCCCGGACCGAACACGATCAGCACGATGACGAGAATGATTATGAGATGGGTCGGTTGGAGAATTCCTTCAAACACAGGCTGCCTCCCGGATACGTTGGGTGCCATAACCTTCGCAATTATAGCACTGTTAAGCAAGGCCGTCTTCGGATTTACTGCGACGAATCCCAACGTGCGCTAGTAGAGAGTCACAAAATCAAACCGCGACCCCATCCTATGAGGCCGCGGTGAAAGACCCAGCACGACTTTGGCGACCTTCGAGTTACGACTGCCTCTGGCGGGCTATGCCAGCTTGGTCCCGCACTTGCCGCAGAACTGGTGCCCGGTTGGGTTTTCGCTTTGGCAGTTCGGGCAGAGGTTCGACTGGGACGATGACTGCAGCTCTCCAGAAGCAGCCTTGGGATCCGAGCTGCCCTCGGTTCCGCCAGACATGCTTCGCTTGAACTCGTTGATGCCCTTTCCCAGAGATCCACCGATATCTGGTAGCTTGCCGGGTCCAAAGATTATGAGCACGATCACCAGGATCAGGATCAAATGGGTGGGCTGCAGTGCACCGCCGAACATAGCTCCTCCTGATTGGCCCAAAGTAGTCAACGCTCTCTAGCGCATCTATCTGGCATGTGCCACTATACCACAGTTTCACTGCTCGGCAAAGGTTTCTATGTCGCGGCCCGCGGCAGGCGGCAAACATCAACTGATGCCTTTAGGTATAATACAAGCTTGTGCAAAGTGACCTGTGTGTCTTTCTGGAGGATCCTTCGTGACCAGTGACGAGCGCTCGCGGCCCATGCCATCCGATCATTCTCCCAAGCCACCCACCGGATTCCACCCAGACCTCGTCTGGCGGGAGGAGGTGGTCGGCGCGAAGCCTGGCGATCGGGTGGTTCGAATCGCACGACATAAGAGCTTTCACGGGGTTGGGCCCGGGATACTCCTTCCTCGGCCTGAAGCGACGGAGCCCCAAGGGGGGGTGGGCAGGCTGTGGTGGCAAACCAAGCATCTGCTGGTGGGCCAGCCAATCGCTTCCGCCGACGAGGGGCTGGAGCGGCTGAACAAGCTGAGGGCGCTCGCCGTCCTCTCCTCCGATGCCCTCTCCTCGGTGGCGTATGGCACCGAAGCGGCCATGCGCACCTTGATTCTCGCGGGTGTTGCGGCCCTCTCGCTGACCATGCCGATCTCCCTGGTGATCGCGCTGCTGCTGATCATCGTGGCGACCAGCTACCAGCAGACGATCCAGGGCTATCCGTCGGGCGGTGGGTCCTACATAGTGGCCCACGAGAATCTCGGCCAACTGCCCGGACTCATCGCTGCTGCTTCCCTTCTGGTGGACTACGTGCTAACCGTCGCCGTGTCCGTGGCGGCCGGGGTTGCCGCCCTGGTTTCCGCCTTTCCATCTTTGGAGCACTACGATGTGGGGCTGGCAGTTGGCGCCGTGGTGCTGATCACCCTGCTGAATCTCCGGGGTGTGCGGGAGTCGGGTACTGTCTTTGCCTTCCCCACCTACATCTTCGTTTTCTCCATTCTAGGGTTGATCGGCTGGGGTCTGTTTCGTCTGGTCGTAGGAGGAATCCCGTACGTGCCTGGGCCCGCC
>JAJYNT010000181.1 GCA_021786215.1 Chloroflexota bacterium
GAAGGCCGCGAAAGTACGAACCTGACGTCGTCCGAACGTAGGATTGACCTACTTCATATGGTAGATTGAGGGTGGGACTGACAAGATCGCAAGCTCCCTGCCGCGTCGCCCTTTGCTATAATTAGCTCGTCGCCTCAGCAAGAGGCCATGGAGATCTGGTTGCAGATACTAGACGGATTGAATCCAGCCCAGCGCGAGGCGGTCGCAGTCCCCTCGGGCCCACTGTTGATCCTCGCCGGCCCCGGCTCCGGCAAGACGCGAGTCATCACCCACCGCATCGCCTACCTGATGCAGCACCAGGGTGCGAACCCTCACCGCATCATGGCCGTGACCTTCACCAACAAGGCGGCCAGAGAGATGAGAGAGCGGCTGGAGCGGCTGGCGGGCCGCGACGCCGAAGCCCTGACTGTCGGAACCTTCCACGCTACCTGCGCTCGCATCCTCAGGCGGGAGGCCGCCCACATCGGGCTCGATCCCAGCTTCGTAATCTATGATGATGACGACCAGCTCAGCCTAGTGAAGAGTGTTCTCAAGGAGATGGAGTTGGACGAGAAGCGGTACCCGGCTCGTCCGTTCTTGAACGCCATTTCATCGGCCAAGAGCGAGCTCAAGGGGCCTCATCAGTATGGGGAGTTCACCACAAGCTACTGGCAGGAGGTGGCTGCTCGGGTCTACCGTCGCTATCAGGAGCTACTGGGGGTGAACCGAGCTCTGGACTTCGACGACCTGCTGATGACGGCCGTGCAGCTCTTCCGCGGCTGCCCGGATGTGCTTGAGCGATACCAGGATCGGTACCTTCACCTGCTGGTGGACGAGTTCCAGGATACCAACGTGGCCCAGTACGCCCTGGTGAAGCTGTTGGCCGACAAGAACAGGAATGTGAGCGTGGTGGGCGACCCCGATCAGTCCATCTACAGCTGGCGCTCGGCCGATATCCGCAATATCCTCAACTTCGAGAAGGATTACCCCGATGCCAAGGTGGTGATGCTGGAGCAGAACTACCGTTCGACGGGCACCATCCTGGAGGTTGCCCAGGGGGTGATCAACGCCAACACCCAGCGGAAAGAGAAGAAGCTCTGGACAAAGAACGGCCCGGGTCATCCGGTAACGGTTTTCGAGGCCTACGACGAGGGTGATGAGGCTACCTATGTGGCCCGGGAGATCGAGAGACTGGTTGCCAGGGAAGGCCGCAGCCCGCGGGACTTCGCGGTGATGTACCGGACCAATGCTCAGTCCCGGGTGCTGGAGGACATATTCCTGCGGTTTGGACTCCGCTACAAGTTGGTAGGCGGCACTCGCTTCTACGAACGGCGCGAGGTCAAAGATGTCGTCGGCTACCTGCGACTGGTCCAGAACCCGGGTGACGGCATCTCCATGGCCCGAGTGGTGAACGTGCCTCCCCGAGGGATCGGGGCCAAGACCATGGCTGAGCTGGACAAGCTGGCCCGAAGTCGAGCTGTCTCACTCTTCCATGCGGCGCAGATGGTTGTGGGGTCCGATGGCGGGGAGGGGCAGGCTCTGCCCCAGCTGACCCCCAAGGTGCGGAATGCTGTTGCCGCCTTTGTGGAGAGCGTGGATTATCTGGTGCAGCGGAAGGCGGAGCTGGGGATACTGGATCTATTGGATCTCCTGCTGGATCGGATGGGGTATCGATCCTACCTGCTCGACGGTTCCGAGGAAGGGCAGGAACGGTGGGAGAACGTGATGGAGCTCCGTACCGTGGCCCGGGACTACGAGTATCTGAACCCTGGGGCCGCCCTGGACGCTTTTCTTGAGGGGATGGCCCTCATGTCGGACGTAGACGGACTGAAGGAGGAGGAAGACGCGGTTACTCTCATCACCCTTCACGCTGCCAAGGGCCTTGAGTACCCCTGCGTCTTCATAGCCGGTCTGGAGGATGGCATCTGCCCCCATTCTCGCTCATTCGACGAACCGACAGCGATGGAGGAGGAGCGAAGGCTATTCTACGTAGGTATTACTCGAGCCATGCAACGGTTGTGGCTGCTGTACGCCTCCCGACGCACCATCTACGGCAACCTGAACTACAACGAGCCGTCCCGATTCCTGGCGGACATACCCCCGCACTTGGTATCGGGAAACGGCGCCGTGGGGCCGTCGTTGAAGAAGGATGAGCCCAAGGTCGGAGGCTCCGGGCGCCCGGGCTTCTATTCCGGCTTCTCGGGCAGAGGGCGCTACCCGTCCCCGATGCCGTCGCGCGATCCTGAGGGCGATAGGAGCCCCGGTCGTGGTCCTGAGAAGGGGCGGACCGCGCCGCTAGCACCCGGACAGGTGGGCTCTGCCGGCCGGACGCCTCACGTCGAGCAATCTCCCCGTAAGGAGATGGCTTCCCGAAGTCGGGAGGTGCGCATCACCCCCGAGCGGCCGGAGGTTGGGGCGACGACTTCGGAGCCTACCTTCAGGCCTGGAGACCGAGTGTACCACCCGGCCTTTGGGAACGGTGTGGTGGTCTCCAGCCAGAGGACGCGGACGGACGAGGAGGTTACCGTGGCCTTTGAGCAGCGAGGGGTGAAGAAGCTGGCGCTAAGCTTCGCACCACTTCAGAGGGCGTGATGTTTCCATGAAAGCTACAAAGTTGCTGCTTCTTACTTCGGTGATGGCCGCTGCGCTGGTGGCCTGCGCTCCTACTCCTTCGGCCACGCCTGCCGCGACGGTGCCGGCGCCAAGCGCCACCAAGGTTGTGGCCCCCTCGCCCACGACCGCTGGTGCCGCTCCAACGGCAACGTCGGCGACTTCGGCGACAGCCACATCGATTCCCCCGACAGCGACGCCGGGCCCAGCCCAACCGAAGCAAACGGCCACGGTGGTGCCTTCGCCATCCGGACCGGCGGCGACGGCTGCTTCGGCGGCAGCGACGGCCCTTATCGACACCGAGTCAGGACCGCAGGTGACGATAAAGCTGGAAGTGGCCGATACCCCCGAGTCCAGGGCTGTGGGATTGTCCAAGAGGTCCTCGCTGGGGGGCAATTCGGGTATGCTGTTCGTCTTCCAGTCCGATGGGCGGGCTGCATTCTGGATGAAGGACACCTGGATACCGCTTTCCATCGCCTTCATCTCTTCCGGTGGGAGGATAGTGGACATAGAGGACATGCAGCCGATGACGGAGAATCTGCACCAACCGGCCCAAATCTACAGGTATGCCCTGGAGGTAAACCAGGGCTTCTTCAGGAAGAACGGTGTGAACGTTGGAGACCGGGTGAAGCTCCAACTGGGAGGGAGTCAGTGAAGATACTGGTAACGGGTGGGGCGGGGTTCATAGCCTCTAACGTGGTCGATGCCTATCTCGCGGCTGGCCACCAGGTAGTGGTAGTGGACAATCTGGCCTCGGGCAACCGTGCGAATCTGAACCCCGCGGCGACATTCTATGAAGTGGACATAAGATCGCCGCAACTGTTGGAGGTGATGGAGAAGGAGCAGCCCGAGGTGGTGAACCACCATGCGGCCCAGATCGACGTGCGCCGATCGGTGGCGGATCCCCGCTTCGATGCCTCGGTGAACATCGATGGCTCCATCGCTCTGCTAGAGGCCTGCCGCAAGACGGGTGTCCGCAAGGTGATCTACATCTCCTCGGGAGGCGCCATGTACGGCGAGCCCGAGTATCTGCCCTGCGATGAGAACCATCCGGTGAAGCCTCTCTCTCCCTATGGGGCCACCAAGCACACGATAGAGCACTACGTCTACATGTATCGGGAGAACTTCGGGATCGACTACACCGTGCTGCGCTATCCAAACGTGTATGGGCCTCGGCAGGATCCATTCGGCGAGGCCGGGGTGATCGCCATCTTCACCGAGCGGATGCTGAAAGGTGAGCCGGTGACCATCAACGGGAGCGGTGAGCAGGAGAGGGACTTCATATACGTTGGAGACTGTGTTTCCGCCAACCTGATGGTGCTGGAGGCTGGTGGCGGCCGAGAGTACAATCTGGGATGGGGAATTGGAACCACGGTAAACCAGATCTATCGGAGTCTCAAAGGTATCACGGGCTATCCTCTGGATGCCAGTTACGGCCCTGCCAAGACAGGCGAGACCTTCCGGATCTACCTGGACACCTCACGGATCCGAAAGGAGTTGAACTGGGCTCCCCAGGTTCCACTTGATGAGGGACTTGCCCGCACGGTGCAGTTCTTCCGCGAGCGGGCGTAGACCCACGATGAGAGGGTAGGCGCCGACGGTTGCCGCCGTCCGCGATGGGATGTCCCGCTTCTGACCCAGCACAGGGTGGTGGGCAACCTCGACGTCTGAGAGAGTTTACGGTTCCACCGATGCTTAGACCTCTCATCCTGCGTTTCCTCCTGGCTGCCCTCTTGCTCGGTGTGGCGGTGATACCCGGCTCCGAGGGTTGGGCGGGTATGGTGACCGAGGGAGATCGACTCGCTTCGGAGCACAGGCTGCTGTCGGCCATCGGCTTGTACAGGCAGGCTGAGGCCTTCCCCGGGGCCTTCCCTCTGGCTCAGTTGCGGATGGGTTCGGACTACCTGCGACGAGGCCAGCCACGGGACGCA
>JAJYNT010000293.1 GCA_021786215.1 Chloroflexota bacterium
CCCCTTCGCCGCGGTGGCCCGGCTGGTGGTGTTCGGCACCCTGATGGCGGCCGGGCTCCCTATCGCCCTGGGAGGAGCCGTCGTCGTCGGTATCCTGGCCGCCATCGCTCTGATCAGTAGGGAAACCAATCTCTCTATATTCGTCATGAATGTGGCCACCATGCTGGGGTTGGGTCTGGGGGTAGACTACTCCCTCTTCATGACCAGCCGCTTCCGAGAGGAGTTGCAGCATCACGGCGTTGAGGAGGCGGTGGCGGCCACAGTCGCCACGGCGGGGAAGGCGGTGTTCGTCTCCGGTCTATCGGTCTTCATCGGTCTGTTCGCCCTGAGCAGCTTCGAATTCATGCTGCTCCACTCCCTGGGTCTCGTCGGCATGGTGGGCATCGCACTCTGCGTGGCCGCCGCCCTCACCCTTTTGCCGGCCCTCCTGGGAGTGCTCGGGCATCGGATCAACCGCTGGCCGGTCCTGGGAAGCCGGTGGTCCACCGGCCGATTCTGGGAGCGATCCGCCAGCTGGGTGATGCGCCACCCGGTGGCGGTGTTCGTGCCCACGCTGCTCTTCCTGGTGGCTCTGGGTACCCCCTTTCTACACGTCCGCTTCAGTGCCCCCGACGCCAACATCCTTCCTCCCTACCTGCAGTCCCGCCAGGCCCTGGACCTCTTGAGAAGCGAGTTCGGCGAGAGCGAGACGGCACCCATCATGGTGGCCGTTCAGATGCAGGGGGGCGTCCTTGAGCCAGAGAACATCTCTCGGCTGTACGATTTCACCCGCAGCCTCGCCCGAGACCCGCGAGTGACGGGTATCCAGAGCATCGTGAACATCGACCCTCGGATCACCAAGACCCAGTACCAGCTGATCTACGCCAACCCCACCCAAATCTCCGATCCATACGGTCGGGAGATGGCGAAGATGCTGGTCGGGGGTTCCGTGACGTTGGTGAATGTATCCAGCAAGGATAGCCCGGTGTCCGAATCCTCCGAGGATCTGGTGCGTGACATCCGGGACATGAAACTGCCCGCCGGGATGTCGATCCTGGTTGGCGGGACCTCGGCATCCGTGATCGACGTGGTGAACATTCTCTACTCGGATGCGCCGCGCGCCCTGGCGATCGTGGTGGTAGGGATCTACGCCATCCTCTTCCTGCTGTTCCGGTCGGTGTTGCTGCCTGCTAAGGCGATCATCATGAACAGTCTGAGCATTCTGGCCTCCTACGGGGCCCTGGTGTTCATCTTCCAGGACGGCCACTTCCAGTCGCTCCTCAACTTCCGCTCAGAGGGAACGGTGGAAGCCTCCACCCCCATCATCCTCTTCTGCATCCTCTTCGGCCTCAGCATGGACTACGAGGTGTTCCTGCTGACCCGCATCAAGGAGGAGTACGACCGTACGGGGGACAACACCGCCAGCGTGGCCAAGGGACTGGAGAAGAGCGGGAAGATCATCACCAGCGCGGCGATCATCGTGGTGGTAGTGGGAACGGCCTTCTCCACAGCAGACATCGTGATCATCAAGGCGCTGGGGCTGGGGATCGCCCTGGCGGTGCTGCTGGACGCCACGGTGGTGCGGACCCTCCTGGTGCCGGCCACCATGCGGCTGCTCGGCGATCTGAACTGGTGGGCGCCGGGGAAGTGATTGGTCACGAGTGGCCAATCTTGTGGTACCATATATGTGCTTTTCTGTGTGCTCAATGGAGGTGTGGATAGATGGCAACACAACGGCGGGCGCATCTGGTCTTGCCTGAGGAACTGCTGGAGGCCGTGGACCGGGTTGCCGGAAAGCGGAAGCGCAGTCGCTTTGTGGAGGAGGCAGTTAGGGAGAAGGTGGCACGGGAGGAGTTGGCCGAGGCCATGCGAGAATGCGCCGGCATCCTCGACCTGGCAGACTACCCGGAATGGAAGACGCCGGAAGGGGTGTCCGAGTGGGTCAGGACCCTGCGCGAAGGGGATAACCGCCGGTTGGCCCGGAAACTGGGAGGCTTGTAGGGCTGATGGGACGCTACCTGCTGGACAGCGACGCCGTAATCGACTTTCTTGGCGGCGTCCCCGGCTCCGTCTCGCTACTCCAGGGGCTACTTGATCAGGGAGAATCGCTCTGTGTATGTGACGTGGTGCTTGCCGAGGTGTACTCCGGCCTCGATCCGCGGGTCCTCGGGAAAGCGAATCGGCTCTTGAGAGCCTACACCTTCCTCCCGACGGAAGCTGGGGCCGCAGAACAAGCCGGCCGGTGGCGGTACAGCTTTGCCCGCCGAGGCGTGTCTCTCTCCACAACCGACGCGTTGATTGCCGCCACAGCCCATTCCCACAAGGCGGCGGTAGTCACCGGCAACGTCGACCACTATCCAGTGGATGAAGTGGATGTCCTGCCACTGCCGAGGGTGCGGCGTTGAGCCGTCCTGGACTTTGGAGGCTGATCCTGCTGCTTCCCGTCTTCCTCCTGGCAGGCTGCGCGGCGCCGGCCTCCGGCTCACCGCTGAAAATGGTGACGGCGCCGCCCCCCACCCCCGTGGTCCCGCGTCCCATATCCCTCCCCGCCGATGAGGCACCCCACAACGACCTGACCGAGTGGTGGTACTACACCGGTCACCTGAAGACTGAGAGCGGGAAGAAGTACGGCTTCGAGCTGGTCTTCTTCCAGGGGGTTCGGGGGCAGAACCCGGTGGGGTACGCCGCCCACTTTGCCATCACGGACCACCAGCGCCAAACTTTCAGTTTCGCTGAAAAGGTCGATCAGAGCCTTCGGGTGCAGGGTGATGGTCGATATCAACTCGTCGTGGACGGCTGGAAGATGGGCGGAAACGGGGATGACGACTACCTTCAGGCTCAGGGCAACGGATACGCCATCAACCTGAAGCTGCACTCCGAAAAGCCGCCGGTGCTGCACAACGGCATCGGATGGCTCTCATTCGGGCCGGTAGGGGACTCCTACTACTACTCCAGGACTCGGATGGAGGTGGAGGGCACCCTCCAGGACGGGGACACCACCGAGCGGGTTACCGGTCTCGCCTGGATGGATCACCAGTGGGGAAACTTCATCCTGGTGAACGGTGGCGGGTGGGACTGGTACAGCGTGCAGCTGGGAGACGGGACGGAGCTGATGGTGACGGTGCTGAGAGATCAGCCGGGGAACGTCGCGGCCATCTACGGGAGCTACGTGGACCGGCAGGGACGCACCACAAACCTGAAGGCCGGCGATCTGGAGGTTCGGGCCACGGGCAGTTGGAAGAGCCCTCGCAGTGGGGCAACCTATCCATCGGGTTGGAAGCTGCGACTGCCGGGCCAGCATCTCGATCTGACCCTGGAGCCGGTGCTGAAGGACCAGGAGTTGAACACGACCCGCGGCACTGGGGTCAGCTACTGGGAGGGCGAGGTACGGGTTTCGGGTAGCCGGGGCGGATCGCCCATCACCGGCGAGGGCTACGTGGAACTCACCGGCTACGCCAAGTAGCCATAATCCTCTCCCCGTCTTACAGCGCTTCCACCAGCTGAAACCTGGCACCCAGGGTTTGGGTTGGGTCCAGCAACGGGGCACGGCGGCGGGGTGTGGGATCGCCCACAGAAGTACCACGGGACCGCAGGAGCCGGACGGCATCGTCGACGTTGGGCACCGCCAGCGAGACCATGAAGAGGCCGCCCCCCTGGAGCCGAACGAAATCCGCAAGGCCACCGTTGCTCGCCATGGGTTCCAGCAGGTCCAGGCGGAAGCTGCCCACGCAGAAGCGAGCCCGGCGGGCCGGGATGGCCGGGACCTCCCCCACCACCTCCGGCGGCTCGCCCACCAGGCATCGGTAGTTATCGATCTCCCGCTGCAGGTCGGACACGGCGACCGAGAGAAGGGGGATGCCGGAGGCTCGAAGTGGATGCCCGCCCGGTGGGGCCCAGGCGCGCCGTTCCTGGATCGGGGTGTCGTGCTGGATCACGAAGGGGAGTTTGCGGCCCCAGGGATCGCCGGGCGGTGTGGCGGTCCTCCAGGTGATCAGACTGCCGTCGGTCCGGCGGCGGGAGCCCTGGTAGGGCCCGTCCAGGGCGAGGCCGCGAGCCGTCATCTCCATCAGATCCCGGTCGAGGTTGTCGGAACTGAGGGCGAAGCCCAGCAACCCCTCCCCTCGGCTCAGGAAGTCCTGCAAGGCCCGCCCCTTTTCGTTGCCGGCAGCCTCCTCTGGATCGCGCACCGAGATGATCTCCAGATACTCGGTCCCCATGCGGGCGATCGCGTTGTGTGTGCCCGCCCCCGGGTGTTCCCCTCCCGGGACCACCGTCAACCCGAGGGCTCGCCCCAACTGCTCACTCGCGGGAGTCAGCTCCCTCACCGCGATGATGGCGTGGTCCAGGCCGAGCAACATCTACCAACCCCCCGAGAACTGCGATCTACCACCGCATAGCAGAGTAGCACAAAGCGCGCCCGAGAGATGAGAAAAGGAAGCCCCCTTCCCGCTTCGGGAAGGGGGCTTGGGGGTTAGGTCACACCTAGAACTTGCTGAACCTCTCCCGGGGGGCACCGCACAGGGGACACTTATCT
>JAJYNT010000329.1 GCA_021786215.1 Chloroflexota bacterium
AGTGGCCTGGACCCCCGCTTTCGCGGGGGTGACGATGGGCGGTCTGACTAGGGACACCTGCTTAGGACCTCAGAGCAATGCCGCCCAGAAAACCTGTGGTGTAGCGTCGAGATCTCGTCCCCAATCTCTCCGCCCAGGCCCATGACAATCAGGCACAAGGCCCGACGCTACATCTCCAAGAACATCGCTCGCCCTAGTCCTCTCTCCTACTCTTTTCCCTTCAGCTTGACGTAGGAGGTTCCGATGTACAGGTACTCGATCTTGTCCGCCTTTGCCAGTTCGGCTACTGCCTTGTCCACATCCGACTTCGGCTCCTTCAAGGCGGTGGCGATTTCGCGGTTCTTGGCCTTATCGACCGTGCCAAGGTAGGCCAACACTTTCTCCTGCAGACCCTCGCCCATCTCTATCTCCCTTCTAAGCAGGTCGACACAGTAAGTGTGTGGTTTTGTGGGGACACCCCACGCCCCGCCAGGCGCTGCGCCCTGGACCCGCTTTCTACGATACTTCCGCATCGGAGTGCTTAGTTGACACCGCAGTTTCTACCACTTGAAGGTCGGTGAGGTCCTGAAAGTGGTGGGTGCAAACCGGAAGTCGTCGATGTGCTTGTCGGTGAAGGGGATACCAGTCACCCGGAAGAAGGTCTCCCAACCCACCCGCTCGATCCACTCTCCCATCCGCTCGCCCTTGCGGGCATGCTGGGCGTACACCTCCACGATGTTCCTGACGGCGTCTACCACCTCAGGCCATCGAGGCGGGTTGTTGGGCAGGTAAGGAATGGCCAGTCGAGAGAACATCGGTGGCTTCCTGGCATTCGATACCTTGCCACCCACGAAGATCGCGACACCATCGTTCTCTGGATCGGCGATAGGCATAGACGGGCACACCGTGAAGCAGTTGCCGCAGTACATGCACCGCTCCTCGTTGATGATGACGCTCTTCTCCTTCGGATTGGGCCGGATCGCCGCCGTCGGGCAGGCGGCCACCACATTCGGCACTTCGCAGGTCTTGGCCAGCCGCTCGTGATCGATCTTTGGCGGCTTCCGGTGAATCCCCACTATAGCCAGGTCCGAGCAGTGGATGGCACCGCACATGTTCAGGCAGCACGCCATAGATATCCTGAGCTTCGCCGGAAGGGTCATGCTCTCGAAGTGGGGCACCATCTCATCCATGACTGCCTTGACGAGGCCGGAAGCGTCGGTGGCCGCGCTGTGGCAGTGGATCCAACCCTGGGTATGGACAACGTTGCTGATGGAGTTGCCCGTACCCCCGACCGGAAAGCCCAGCTTCTTCACTTCCTCGATCAGAGGCTGAACCTTGTCCGCATCGGTGAGAAGAAACTCGATGTTGTGGCGGCTGGTAAACCGCAGATGTCCACCGCAGTACTCGTCCGCGATGTCGCAGATGTCGCGAATGGTGTCGATGCTGAGCAAACGAGGCGACCCCACCCTCACGGTGTAGACAGCGGCGCCCGTCTCGGACACGTGCTTCAACACACCGGGCTGTGGTGTCTCATGGTACAGCCACTTGCCGTAGTTCTCCACCATCACCGGGGGCATCAAGTCTTTGAAGTATGGAGGACCGAAGTCGGTTCTTGCGTCTGTCATCACTTCACCTCGTCAGGCTGCCAGAAGTAGTAAGGGTTGGACCTGGGTTGGAACACCATCTGAGGCACAGGCTCCAATTCCATCTCGCGAAGGAAGTTGCCCATCCCCACCCGCTCGATCAACTCAGCGACCCTCTCTCGGGTCTTGCCGTTCTCGTCCCACCATTCCCAGACCTTCTGAAGTAGCTCTTTAAGCTCGTTGTACGGGGGCTCCATCTTCATGAAGGGAACCAGAACCCACGACAGATACGCGCCGCGAACGATGGGTGCCTTGCCGCCGATCATTATGGTCGCACCCTTCTCCGTGCCCGGTCTAATCGCCTTGGGCATCATGTTCAGGCAGTGCATGCAGCGGTTGCAGTCTTCGGCGTTGAGCAGCAGTTTGTCACCGTCCAGTTCGAGGGCCCTGGTCGGGCACTTGTTGACTACCGATCGCTTCACGTCGAAGTCCGCCGCCAGGTACTGCCGTACGGCCTCCTGGTTGATCTGCAAGGGGCCCTTCCAAGTACCGATGATGGGGAAATCCGACCGGGCAATGGAGGCGACACAGTCGTTGGGACAGCCCGCTACCTTTATCTTGAACTTGTAAGGCCACATCGGCCGGTGCAGCTCATTCTGGTAGGTTATCGTCAGATCGTGGCAGAGCCCGAGGGTGTCGATGCAGGCCCACTCGCATCGCCCAGGACCCACACAGGCGCTTGGGGTCCGCAGGTCGGAGCCGGAGCCGCCCAGGTCGAAGCCTTCCTCGCTCAGGCTGTTGAAGGCATCCTGGAGATGGGCGGTCTGGGTGCCCAGAAGGATGATATCCCCGGTAGCTCCATGCATATTGGTCAGGCCCGAGCCGTATTTCTCCCACACATCGCACAGCGTGCGCAACCTCTCGGTGTTGTAAAACCACCCGGTCGGCATGTTCACGCGCATGGTGTGGAACTCTGCCACATTGGGGAACTGCTCTGGAACATCGGAGTAGCGCCCGATCACGCCACCTCCGTAGCCCTTCACCCCCACGATCCCGCCATGCTTCCAGTGGACCCTCTTCTCTTCGTAGGAAAGCTCCAGCTGGCCAATCAGGTCTTTGGCGGCAGCATTCTTCTCCGCCCGCCTCTTCAGTTCCTTGGCGAAGCTAGGCCAGCTTCCTTTCTCGAGTTCGTCCACCATCGGGGACTTGGACTCCTCTGCCATCAACCTACCTCCTACTTCCTACCCTCCTCGGTAGTCCGTTCAGAATGGCTCGACTCTTTCGCCCTGTCTGCAAGTTAGCTTGGCCCCTAGAGGCTCAAACTGTCGCTCCCAAGGGCGGTCTGGATAGTGCCACGCATCTCTCCAGACCGCCCGCGAGTGTCCAAGCGCGGCTTCCTCGATTACCCGAGCGGCGCCGCGATGATCCCACCAAAAAGCAGATTGGCCATGATGAACCCGACGATCAGGTTCACCACCGCGACCGTGGTGAAGGCAGTGATCGGCCTCCACCCCATGCTGCGAATGTCCTGGAGCTTGGTGTTGCACCCGATGCAGAGGAAGGCCAGGACAAACAGCCAGGTCCTCACGTTGTTCAGGTTGGCTGTAACGTTCGGCGCGAAGTCTTTGCCGTACTGGACGTTCCACATCGTGGCCAGGAAGGACGCGGCAAGGAAGGCCAGCACGAACTTCGGGAAGCGATCCCAGATGACCATCGGACTGGGAAGTGGCTGTCCCTCTTTCCTGTCCCACCGAGTCACCGAGATGATGGCCAGGATGAAGGCTAGCACGCCGATCATCACGTCTCTGTTCAGTTTTACCAGAGTAAAGGCCTGCGTCGCCTTGTCGGAAACCATGGCGGCCGCGGCAAGACCGGCCGCATCGGCAAGCTCAGAGCCGCCGATCCACGCCCCGGCGACGACGTGACTCAGCCCGAGCAACCGGGCTGCGAACGGCATGAGGAAGATCAGCACGAGGGCGTACACCATAACCAAGGAGCAGATGTAGCCAACGTGCTTCGGATTGGCCTTCACGCTACCACCGATCGCGATGGCGGCCGAGATCCCGCACACCGACCCGCCGGCGCCCAGCACCGCGGCGAAGAGGTTGTCGAAACCGAGCCGCTTGGACACGATGAAGGCCACCGTGAAGCCCACACCCACGATACACACCGCTTCAATGAAACCCCATCCACCACCCTGAACAACGGTGGTGAAGGGCAGATTCGCCCCCAGCAGCACGATGCTGGTCTTGATGTAGAACTCAGTGCGACCCGCAGCGGCCTTGAACCAGCCAGGCATGTCCCAGATGTTCCCGATGATCAGACCGACCACCAGTGCCCAGAAAGGGTACTCCAGCCCGTAGGCCTTGGAGGTATCCTCGCTACCCAACGTCAGGATCAACAGTGACGCGACGAACAGCACCGTGAAGGACAGAAGATAATGGACGACCTTGCCCCCCATCACCGCAACGGCGAACCCCGTGAGGGCCGCGAGCAACACGAACATGGACAGGTAGGCACCGATGTTGCTCCCGAACTGGCCCAACACGTTTCCCGAGGGCCAGGCAACGGGCATTGCCGTCTTCAGCATGTTCAGCGGCGACCCCGCCGCAAAGGCCACGACAGTGATCACGAGCAGGAATAGTCCCAGATAGACCGACCACCAGTCTTCGCTGGTGAGTAGAATGCTGCGCTTCTTTGCGGGTTCAGCATGCGTGACAGCCATGGCTCTCCCTCCCTTACAAATCGCGACAGTGCATCATTGGCACTCGCATCATCTAGGGCTGAGTTCCACTGACGTTCCGTTTCCGAAAATGCGTCCAACTTTCGGCCGGCACCGCCGCCATCGAGCGAGCTGGTGAGCGCTGCGTCTCAGCCAAGCCCCGACGGGCCATGGCTCCTACTTCCCCAGATGCCCCTCAGCCGCGGT
>JAJYNT010000111.1 GCA_021786215.1 Chloroflexota bacterium
GTTTGTCCCCGTCGGCCTCCGATCGGAAGATCTGCTGTCGAAGGAGTTGGGACGCGATATCACCGGAGAGCCTGTCCCCCTGCTGACCGAGGCTCACATGCCTCTGACGTCACTCTCAGCTAGGGAGCCGATGATCGGCACGGATGACATGTGGAATGAACTGATGGGTGATGGGGAGGACTAACCACGTTGCCGGCATGGTAACCGGCCGAGTCAACCAGTCTGTCCGGTGGCGGCTTGGGTGCGGCGCAAATTTCCGGGCGAAGCCTTGCGAAGGTCCGTAGGAGCTGGCTCCTGCCAGCGATACCACGGGCGAAAGGCTACCGAGCCCCCGTCACCAGGTCTGTCGCCAGCGGGAGCTGGCTCCTACACATGCCCCGCTCCCGGAACCCTGCGCCACACTCTGGCGGCTTCCGAATCTGCGATAGACCCTGTGCTATAATTCGTCGTGGGGCGAACCGCGGGTTCGCCCCATCGCACATCGATGGAAGCACTGGTCGATCCGTGAGATCGCCTCGATAGGAATGAAATTCGATGAACCTCTCGCTTAACGAGCTACTATTAGCTGTGCCGGCCTTCGTTATCGCCATAGCAGTTCACGAAGCCAGCCACGCCTTCGCCGCCACCCTGCTGGGAGATCCCAGTCCGCGAAGGGCTGGGAGGCTGAGCCTTAACCCTTTGCGTCATCTGGATCCGCTGGGAACGATCACCCTCTTTCTCATGGGCTTTGGGTGGGGAAAACCGGTCTTCGTGAACCCTGGCTACTTCCGTATTAATCCACGAGTGGGAATGGCCATCGTCGCGGTCGCCGGCCCCGTCTCGAACCTTCTGATGGCGCTGTTGTTTGCGTTGCCCTTCAGGATGCATCTGATCGTGAGCCGAGAACTGCTGATGCTGGCGGCGGCTGTTGCCTCCATCAATCTTCTACTGGCAGTTTTCAATCTAATCCCGCTGCCACCGTTGGATGGGTTTTCTGTTCTGCTGGGCATACTTCCCAAGCCACTCGCGGCCTCCATCGCCCCGTTGGCCCAGTACGGCCCAGCGGCGCTATTGGGGCTCTTTGCTCTCTCCTACGTGTTCAAGGTTAGCGTGCTGGGGGTGATCATGAACCCGGCCTACCAACTCCTTCAACCGTTGGTATTCGGAAGCTAAAGGTGGGGGCGGTCTACCGCATACGTCAGGGATTCGCTAACCTCGGTGCCAGGATGCACTCCGAGGATTGGGCACTGGTGGAACAGCAGCTCTCCAAAGCTGAGAGGGAGCTGTTCGAGCAGATGGAGCCAGCAGACCAGCACCATAGCGTTCGGGTGCTCCGAGCGCTCCTGGGGCTGGGGATCACCGACCAGGACATCCTGAAGGCCGCGCTGCTTCACGATGTGGGAAAATCCGGCTGCCGGATCAGTCTCCTTCACCGAACATTTGCGGTTCTGTGGACGGCGGCAGTAGGTATCTCGCCTGCCTTCCAGCTCAGAAGCAACGACAACAATAACAGTTGGTGGCTGCCGTTCTACGTGCTCGCCAACCATCCCCGACTCGGGGCCAGCATGCTCGTTCGGGTCGGCACCAAGGAAAGGGTATGGCGGCTGGTAGAGTTGCACCAATTGGAACCACGACTGGTGGGAGACCTTCCGGACGCCTCATGGGTTCGGGCGGCCCTAGCCACATTGCGAATAGCAGACAATCAGAACTGAGGTAGCGCTTTCATGAAGCAGGTCACCATTGTGGGATTGGGTATGATCGGCTGCTCATTGGGACTGGCGCTGAGGCAGCTCAAGGCTCCTCCCAGGATCATAGGTCACGACAACCAGTATGATGCGGCTACGAAAGCTCAGAAACTTAAGG
Organism: Chloroflexota bacterium; assembly: GCA_021786215.1. The sequence goes on from JAJYNT010000111.1 coordinate 1,843, forward strand.
CGGTGGACCGGGTGGAGCGAAATCCGTTGGATGCCGTTGCCGGCGCCGACCTCGTGGTACTGGCCACCCCAGTGGGCACCATCTCGTCGGTCCTCGAGACCATCGCCGAGGCAATACCCGCCGGCTGCGTCGTGACAGATACGGGCAGCACGAAGAGCGAGATCCTGAGCAGGGCCGGACAGATTCTGCCGGCCGCGGTTCCGTTCGTGGGTGGCCACCCAATGACCGGTCCCTCCACCGCTGGGGTAGCCGGACCCGACGCCTCCATCTTTCACGGGGCGGTGTACTGCGTTACCCCTTCCGTTTCGGCCCCACCCTCAGCGGTGTCGGCAGTAGTGTCGATGATCCAGGCTATAGGTGCAGAGCCTTACTTCGTCGATCCGGCGGAGCACGACGGCCTGGTTGCCGGCATAAGCCACCTGCCCTACCTGCTGTCGGCCACACTGATGCGCGTGCTTGCTTCTCAGGCCAGTTGGCGGGAGATGTCCGTGCTGGCAGCCGGGGGGTTCGATACGATGACCCGCCTGGCCGGCCAGAACCCCAAGATGTACTCCGACATCCTCAGTAGCAACGCCAAGAACGTGGCCTGCCAGTTGGATCTTCTGATGGAGGAGCTGACAGTGATGCGCGGGCGGCTCCTGAGAGCGGAGCCGGAGCTGCTCAAGGAGTTGGAAAGCGCTCAGCAGCAACGGGTCGGCTGGGAGGAACAACGGCGCAGAGAGGCGGCGGCACGAGAATAAGGCGCGAGATGCGAAGCGACGACTTCAGTCGTTCGCTTTCCCCTGTTTGTGGGGACGAACGGAACGACTGAAGTCGTCACTACGATCGCGGGTTTCTAGGGCTACTTGACCTCGACGGTGGCGCCGGCTTCCTTCAGCTTCGCTGCCGCCTTGTCGGCCTCATCCTTTGGCACAGACTCCTTCACCGGCTTGGGAACGCCTTCCACCAGATCCTTGGCTTCCTTCAAGCCGAGGCCGGTGAGCTCTCGGACGACCTTGATCACGTTGATCTTGTTGGCGCCGAAATCGGTGAGTACGACGTTGAACTCGGTCTGCTCCTCGACGGGTGCAGCAGCTGCTCCGGCCCCTGCGCCTACAGGCGCAGCTGCCGCGACAGGAGCGGCTGCGACTACACCGAACCGGTCCTGCAATGCCTTGACCAGGTCGGACAGCTCGAGAACAGTCATCTTCTCGATGGCCGCAATGATCTCTTCGGTGCTCATGTGAGTCCTTTCTAATCGTTCCCTCTCCCTCAGGGAAAGGGTTGGGGTGAGGGCCGGAGCTGCACTCCAGGCCCAGGGAAGACGACTTTCGTCCGAAATCAGGCCGAGCCCCGCTCTTCCAGTTGCTGGCGTCGAGCTTCAAGGGTCCCAACGAGACCGCTCAGGATCCCGCTCAACACGCCAACCACGCCCGCAATCGGCGACTGGAACCCTGCCACCACTTGGGAAAGAAGGACTTCCCTAGGAGGCATGGACGCCAGAGAAGCTACCTGCGCGGCCGCGAGCATGCGATGGCCGAGCATAGCGCTCTTGATCTTGAAAACCTTCGAGCCACGCTCGAATTCGCTCAAAGCCTTTGCGGCCGCAGCCTCGTCACCACCTACAAAGGCAATAGCAGTAGGTCCCACCAGCGCTTCCTTCAGATCTGCCTTGCCGGCCTTCTCTGCCGCAAACGTGGTAAGGGTGTTCTTAGCTACACGATACTCCACACCCTGCTCTCGCAGTTTTCGCCGAAGAGAAGCCATGTCCGCTACGGTGAGGCCTCGGTAGTCGGTCAACACCACCAGATTGCTCCGAGACAGCAGCTCCGAGAGCTCTTCTACTTCGCGAACCTTTTCCGGTCGTGGACCCCGGCTCCTCTCAATCGCTTTTGCCAACTCTTCACCTCCTTTCCACCATGCTCCGACCAAAAAGAAAAGGGCCTCTGGCTGCCGCGGCCAAAGACCCTTTGATTCCCCTCTTGATCCGGCGAACGGCGGCGAACTGTTGAAAAAGCCGTCCCCAGGAACAATCGCGGGATTCTCTAGAAATCCTTGCCTCGGCGGGCCAGTTGGATTAAGTGCCGTTCGGCACGCCCGCTGTCTACAGCACGGTCAGTATTCTATTGGTGATTCCGCGCCTAGGCGCTCGCCATGGAGAGCGCGGACTGAAGCTCCAGGCTGACGCCGGGGCTCATACTGCTGGACATCGAAAGGGACCGAATGTACTGGCCCTTGGCTCCACTGGGCTTCGCCCGTACCACGGCGTCGATAAGCGACCCAAAGTTGGAGAGGATCTGCTCGTCGGAGAAGCTCAGCTTACCGATGGGAACGTGAATCACGGCGGTCTTGTCGACCCGGAACTCTACCCGGCCGGCCTTGACCTCCTTGATGACTTTGCCGATATCGAACGAGATGGTACCGGCCTTGGGGTTGGGCATCAAACCACGCCGACCCAGGATCTTACCCAGGCGACCTACCATGCCCATCATGTCGGGCGTGGCCACTGCCACGTCAAACTCCAGCCAGCCACCCTCGATCTTCTGGACCAGATCCTGTGCACCGACGTAAGTGGCGCCGGCATCTTCAGCTTCCTTGGCCTTCTCGCCCTGAGCGAAGGCCAGAACCCGAACCTGCTTGCCGGTACCGGCCGGCAAGACCGCCAGG
>JAJYNT010000059.1 GCA_021786215.1 Chloroflexota bacterium
TGGTGGGTGAGACGTTGTGTTGGGCGGTTCCATTTGCATGTTTAGCGTGGCTTTGCCTCAGATTGATCTGCTGGAACCGGACTTGGATGCCAGCTAGCATCGGACCAAGGGTGGCTGCGACGTGTGGCCGGGATCGGCAATCTCAACGCGTTGAAAGGGCGGTTCAGATCCCATGTCTCAATCGCTTGCTAAGGTCTACCTACACCTGGTCTTCGGAACCAAGGACCGCGTCCCGATGCTCAGCGACTCGGTTCGAGATTCCCTGCACCGTTACGCGGCGACAGTGTTGCAGAATCTCGGTTGCCGTGTGGTGTTGATTAACTCCGTCGGGGACCACATGCATCTGCTGTTTGAGCTGTCACGCACAGTTTCGGTGAGTGAAGTGGTGGAGGGCGTTAAGAAGTCCTCATCGAAATGGCTCAAGACACAGCCCGGCTTCGCGTGGCAAAACGGGTATGGAGTCTTCTCCGTGAGCGCTTCAAACCTGCTTGCGGTCCGCGATTATGTTGCCAAGCAGCAGGAGCACCACCGCACGCGATCGTTTCAGGGCGAGCTGCGGGCGTTGCTGGAGAAGCATGGGGTCGAATACGATGAGCGATATGTATGGGATTAGGGAGCCCTTTCAGGGCTCCTTCGATTCATTAGCCCCGAAGGGGCGATCTATGTTAGCCCAGGGCATCGCCCTGGGAATGGAATGCCACGTATGGATGAAGCCCTGAAAGGGCGTCCCGACATCCGGTGAGACGGTGCGGCACGAGGGCTAGTCGCCCCTTCGGGGCTCAGTCTCCCAGGGCGATGCCCTGGGCTGGTCTGGTTCGCCCCTTCGGGGCTTCGGCGAGTCCCTTCCCGGCAATCCTCTCCATATGATGCAATCTCGGGTCGCGTGCCCCCAGGGCATTGCCTCGGTTGAGATGGGGCAGGCCGTTGGCCTTCACGCAGCCGTCAAACGGGGCATGCCCCTATGCTATAATATGCCCTCGGCACGAAGGGGCCGTGATCGGCCCTGTTGGGGCCGGCTCTGCGCCGGCCCCTAATTGTGGCGAGTTCGGATCAAAGGGCTGGAGGGGAGCAGCGGGAATGGCTATCGTGGGTGTTGTCGGCGGCCAATGGGGGGACGAGGGCAAGGGCAAGGTGATCGACCTGCTGGCTCAGAAGGCGCATGTGGTGATCCGGTCCCACGGCGGCAACAATGCCGGCCATACCGTGGTCAACGAGCAGGGCAAGTTCGCGCTGCACCTGGTGCCGGCCGGCATCTTTAATCCTTCCACCACCTGCATCGTGGGCCCCGGGGTTGTGCTCGATCCGGGCATTCTGTTGGAGGAGTTGGACGGGCTGCAGCAGCGAGGGGTTAGCACCTCGGGGCTGGTGATCAGCAACCGGGCGCACATGGTGATGCCCTACCACCTGTTGCTGGACAGGCTACAGGAGGAGGGGAGAGGTGCCGGTCGTATCGGCACCACCGGGCGAGGCATCGGCCCGGCCTATGTGGACAAAACGTCTCGAGATGGCCTGAGGGTGGGGGAGCTGCTGGACATGCAGCGGTTTGGCGCGCGGCTGGAACAGCTGTTGAAGGCAAAAAATGCCCTGCTCACCAAGGTCTACGGGGTGGAGCCGTACGCTCCGGAGCCCATGTTGGAGTCCTTCGCTGGGTACGCCGCTCGGCTGCGTCCCTACATTCAGGAGACGGAGCCGATCGTCCTGGATGCCATACGCAAAAAGAAGAACGTCCTGTTGGAGGGGGCCCACGGGACGATGCTGGACCCGGATCACGGGAGCTACCCCTACGTGACCTCCTCTTCTCCGACCGTCGCCGGACTGTGTCTTGGGGCTGGCGTGGGGCCGGCCCAGTTGGATGTGGCGATAGGGGTGTTCAAGGCCTACACCACCCGCGTGGGCGGCGGTCCCATGCCTACGGAGCTTCTGGATGAGGATGGCGACCGCCTGAGAGAGAGGGGGCACGAGTTCGGCACCACCACCGGCCGTCCGCGACGTTGTGGCTGGTTCGACGCCGTGGCTGGTCGCCACTCGGTCGGCGTCAACGGCTTCAACGCCATCGCCCTCACTAAGCTGGACGTCCTGGACGAAATGGCCGAGGTCAAGATCTGCGTTGCCTATCTGCTGGACGGCCGGGAGATCGACTACGTGCCCGCCGATCCGGAGGATCTGGGTCGATGCCAGCCGGTGTACGAGACCATGGAGGGCTGGAAGAGCTCCATCTCCAGTGCCAGGAGACTGGAAGAACTCCCTCCGGCCGCGGCCCGATATCTTGCTCGACTCGAAGAACTGCTGGGTGTGGAGGTTGAAGTCGTTGGAGTAGGGGCCAGCCGAGGCGAGGTCATCTGCCGACACGACCTGCTGTAGTACCATGAGTATTCGATATTTGCTTTTCGACCTGGACGGGACTCTGATCGACACCACCGATCTGATCCTGAACTGCTATCGGACCAGCGTGAGCAAGCTGGTGGAGAACCCCCCAACGGATGAGGAGATCTTGGAGGGCTTCGGGCGGCCGCTCAAGGACCAGCTGTGGAGGCTCTACCCGGATCTGAGGGATCGGATTGACGAGATGTTTCTGCTGTGGCGGCAGGCCCAGGAGGAGCTGCACGACCGGCTGATCAAGCCGTTCCCGGGGACTCTGGAGACCCTGACGGAACTTCGACGTCGCGGCTACCCGGTGGGCGTGGTCACCTCAAAGGAGCGCCCCACCGCCCTGAGGGGCATCAGGGTGAACGGGCTCACCCACCTCATCGACCCGCTGGTGTGCGTGGATGACACTACCAACCACAAGCCTCATCCGGAGCCGATACTGCGGGGCATGGAGTTGATGGGGGCCACCCCAGAGGAGACCATTTACGTCGGAGACAGCCTCTACGATATGAAGGCTGGCCGAGCCGCTGGAGCTCGGGTGGCGGCTGCCATGTGGGGGCCGTTCGCCAAGGAGCCGCTGATGGAATTTGATCCCGACTTCCTGCTGCCATCGATCAGTGGGTTGCTGGAGCTATGTCCTTCCCCGGGAAGCACGGTGGCCTGACGGTGGCCAGCCGCTTGCCTTCGCGAGCCGGAGCCTCCGCCGACAGGAGAACCGCGCTGCCCTTCGACAGCCGAACGGTCCTGAAGGAGAACGAGGTCTTCCTGGTGTGCGACATCGCTGGAGATGTTCAGCCGCTGAGTGGGGAAGGACAGGGGCTGTATTTTCGGGATACCCGGTTTCTGAGCATGTTCGAGATGAGCATCGACGAGATGTCCATCTCGCTCCTCTCCTCAGCGGGCGATCAGAGCTTCATGGGAAACCTGCAGTTCACCAACAATCCCGGCACCCTGCAGGATGGTACCTTCCTCGAAGCTCGCACCATAAGCGTCCGGCGGAACCGCTTCGTCCGCGATGGCCTCCACGAGCGCATAGGCTTCTTCAGCTATAGTCCGGTGCCCGTGGAGTTGACGGTGAGGCTCGCCTTCGGCTCGGATTTCAGGGACATGTTCGAGGTGCGAGGCTACGCTAAGCGGTCGAAACCCGGCATCATCGCTGCTCCCACGGTGGAAGGGCATACCGCTTGGCTCAACTACAAGGGAGGGGATGGCGTTATCCGCCGAACCCAGATCAGCTTCGAGACCCCGCCGACGAGCATCGAACTGTTCCCAGGAGAGGAGGCCCGGCATCCGTCTAACGGGTCAAGGGATCGGCGAGTAGAGCATAGGGTTAAGCCGCCCCACATCGTGGCCAGCTACCGCTTTACCCTTCCGCCTCATTCTCCGATTTCCATCACGCTCCACGTCGTTCCCCTGGTGGGCGAGGTCAGCGCCTCGGTGGCCCCCCTTGACGCCGAATATGCTTCGATGGCGCGGGCCTATCGGGAGTGGACCGATCTCTGTACCTCCGTCGATTCCGACAACGAGCTGTTCAACGCCCTGATGCATCGGGCGATGTACGACCTGAGGCTGCTGATAAACGACTTGCCGTCGGGACCGCTCCCGGCCGCGGGGATCCCCTGGTTCAGCGTCCCCTTCGGAAGAGATAGTCTGATCACTTCCTATCAGACCCTGATGCTGCAGCCGGCGATGGCCTACGGGAGCCTTCGTTTTCTGGCCGAATTCCAGGGAAGGGAGTTCAACGACTGGCGGGACGAGGAGCCCGGGAAGATAGTCCATGAGGTTCGGCTGGGTGAGCTGGCTCAGATGGGGGATGTGCCTCACGACTCCTACTATGGGACGGTCGATGCGACCGCGCTATTCCTTATCCTGCTGAGCGAGCTGGTGAAATGGACCGGTGACTGGAATCTGGTTTCAGAGCTTCGTGGGCAGGTGGGGATGGCGCTGGAGTGGCTTCGACGCCACGGGGATTTGAACGGGGATGGCTTCGTCGAGTACCGGAGCAGGTCGGAACGAGGTCTCAGGAACCAGGGATGGAAAGACTCGGCCAACGCGGTTTGCTGGAGGAACGGAGAGCCGGTGGAGCCGCCCATCGCGCTTGTTGAGGCGCAAGGCT
>JAJYNT010000346.1 GCA_021786215.1 Chloroflexota bacterium
GGTCGCATCGTGAAAGCCACGAGGAGATGCTTCGCTGACGCTCAGCATGACATGGTAGACGTTTCCGCAATATACCGTACACTATCAATCGGCACAGGGATTGCGGGAGGTGACTGTTGCGCGCAATCGTGATGAGGTGCTGGACGTTGTCCGCGAGAGACTGGGATCCTCGGCGTTCTGGCGACCCGCTGCTGCGTGCGACCATCGCCATTGCCGTCGGTCTGGCCGTCCTCTTCGGGATCCTCTTCGTCCTCTGGGGCCGGGGCCAGGTCAGCGTGGTCCTCACCTGGTATTCACCGATGATGGACAGCTTAGCAGCACTGGCGGGCCTCAGCATCGCCTTCCTCAGCTTCGGGCGATATCGGGTGCTCCGGGAACCAGCGCCCTTCTGGATAGGCGTGGCCTTCATCGGCTTCACCATCTTCGCTGTGTTCTACGTTCTGTCCATCCCGGGCCTTCTTCCCAGCGGGCGAGGTCTCATTTCCGGACTCCACAACACCCCGAGTTGGTTCTGGCACCTCCAGTTCAGCGCCCTGGTCCTGTCCCTGCTGGCAGCGCTCTTTGTCTCCTGGCCGGCGGCCGGGGCGGCTGGCGAGCCCTGGTCGCTCTGGCTGGTGGTAGCTGGGGCAGTGATCCTGGTCTTGATAGCCTGGCTGTTGACGGTCTACGAGCAGTCCCTGCCGTTGCTCGTGGTTAATGGGGCCTGGACTCCTCTCAACGTTGGTTGGGACTCCGTCCTCGTGTTCGGGTTCGCGGCAGGCACCGTGCTCTCGGCTCGCCGCTACCGGCAAACCGGCGATTCGCTCTTCGGCTGCCTGGCCGTCACTCAGTTGATCCTCGCCTTCGCCATCCTCACCGTCATCATCGGTCTCCAGTTCTACGATCAGTGGTGGTACTTTCAGCGGATTCTCTGGGTCGCTGCCTTCTCCGTGATGCTGTTCGGCCTGCTTTCCGAGTACGTAGGGCTCTATCGGCGAGAGCGGGAGAGGACCCGGGAGTTGCAAGCGCTGCAGCGGGTGACGGACCCCGCCCTCGCCCGGCAGGGGCTGGAACCGTTGCTCCAGGGCGTCCTGGAGCGTACGGTGTCCATCATGCAGGCGAGCGCCGGGGCCATCTTCCTTCTGGACCCGGCCGGTCAGGAACTGGTGCTCAGGAAGACGGTTGGGATCCCGAAGGAGTATGCCGGTTTCCGAGTGAGGATGGGAGAGAGCCTCGCCGGACGAGTGGCGGCCCGCAACGCGGTCTTGCGGGTGCGAGATGCTCAGGCCGATACGACGACCACCTGGAGCCCCTACGTCAGGCAAAGCCGTATCAGGGGGATGCTGGGGGCACCCATGCGGATTGGGGAGGAGGTCATTGGGGTGGTTGAGATGAACTTCCTGGCGCCGAGGGAGTTCACTCCACCCGAGGGGGAGCTGCTGGCGGTGGTGGCCGAGCGGGCTGCGCTGGCCGTCTACCAGGCGAGGCTGCTGGAGGCGGCACAGGAGGAGCGCAACCGGCTGCAGGTGCTCATCGACACTGCTCCCGTCGGCATAATCGTCTACTCCGCGCAGGAGGGCCCCCGCCTAGTGCTCTTCAACCGGGCGGCTGAGGCTATCCTGGGTCGGCCCCTGGTGCCGGAGGTAGGCATCGCCGAAACAACCGCCTACTACGGGATCCGACAGCCCACCGGTGAGCCCTTACCCACCGAGGAGCTTCCGTCTAGCCGCGCCCTGCGCGGAGAAACCTGTGCCGGTGTGGAGCTGCTGATCCGTCAGCCCTCAGGCCGTGAGGTGCATGCCCTGACCAACTCGAACCCGCTACGCGATAGCGAGGGGCAGATCGTCGGAGCCGTGCTAGCTTTCCAGGACATCACCTTCATCAAAGAGCAGGAGCGGCTGCGGGATGAGTTCATCTCCGCAGCCGCCCACGAGCTGAAGACCCCCGTCACCACCATCAAGGGCTATGCTCAACTGATGCGCCAGTGGGCGCCGGAGGGGCACGAGCCTCGGGAGGGCAAGGCCATCCAGGTAATCAACTCTCAGGCCGACCGGATCAGCCGCAGGGTCCAGGAGATGCTGGAGGTCGTCCGATTGCGGGTCGCCCCACCGGAGATCCGTCGGGTGCGCTTCGATCTGGGCGAACTCGCCGCGGAGATGGTCCAGCGGGTGCAGGTCACCACCCAGATCCACCGGCTGGTTCTGGAGCGGGGGGCGCCGGCCCCGGTTGATGCCGACCGTGAGCGGATCGAGGAGGTGTTGGTGAGTCTGGTGGACAACGCGATCAAGTATTCTCCGAAGGGTGGGGAGATCGAGGTGCGGGTGCGGGCTCAGGAGGGGGAGGCAGTGGTATCGGTGACGGACCATGGGGTGGGCATCCCCAGGGATCGGCAGCCCCACATCTTCGAGCCCTTCTACGAAGCTGTTCCCCCTGGTGCCCCCGGCTACCGGGGCACAGTGGCCCTCAGCCTCTACCTGAGCAAGCTCACCGTCGAGCAGCACAAGGGCCGCATCTGGTTCGACAGCGAGGAGGGAAAGGGATCGACCTTCTACTTCAGTTTGCCGCTCGCGAAGGGGAACGATGACAGGCAGGGCTAGATCGGTGCTGGTGGTGGACGACGACGTGGAGTTGCTCGGGATGGTGCAGATGCTGTTGGACGAGGCAGGCTATCGGGTGATCACGGCCATCGATGGCCAGGATGGGCTGGAGGAGGTGGCGCAAGAGATGCCGGCCGTCATCCTCCTGGATATGAAGATGCCTGGCACGAACGGCTGGCAGTTCGCCCGGGAGTTTCGGGCCAGGTACGACCGCCAGGCCCCGATTGTGGTGCTGACCGCTGCCGAGGATGCCAGGAAGAGGGCGGAGGAGATAGGGGCCGAGGGGTACCTTGGTAAGCCCTTCGAGATCGACGAGCTGCTGCAGGTCCTTGCGAGTCAAATAGCCGCCGGGGCCTGACCATATCTCCCGAATGCCCCTACCAGATACCCAGCATGTCCTTCGCCTCTTCGGAGGCCATCTCGCGCGGGTCCCAGGGCGGATACCACACCAGCTCAACCCTGACGCTCTCGACGTCGGGGAACAGCCTGGTCACCGCGCCCTGAGCCATGGCCTGCAGCATGGGGCCGATTGGGCACCCGGGACTGGTAAGGGTCATCTTCACCAGGACCGACCGGTCCTCGATTTCCACTCCGTATACCAGACCCAGATCCACAATGTTTATCGCCAGCTCCGGGTCGTACACATCCTTGAGAGCCTCCATGACGCCTTCAACCGTCAGGGGCACGGATGGCCTGGAGCCATCCTGAGACTTCTCAGAAGGGACGCTCACTGCACTCACCTCCTCAGGGGAAGCTGACCTATTCCTGCCCGTAACCCGATCCCACAATTCTCGGATACCGTTCCCCATCAATCCTCCCAAAGTAGAGCCAAGGTGAAATCTACATGGTTTCCCACGCGAAGTATGCGGGCGTGATGGGAACCGTCATTCCCGCGGAAGCGGGAATCCAGCCTTCTGTTGTGGCCAGTGGATGCCCGCTTGCGGGCATGACGACGAATTGAATATGCGATCCCAGGTCAGGTGCTTAGGTTTGGGCTCCGGCGCTCTTAGCCTTCAACTCCAGCGCCTCCAGCAGGGTGTTCCAGGCCAGCAGGGCGCACTTGATTCGCACCGGGTACCCCTTGACCCCCTCGAGCGCCTCAAGGTCACCGAGCGTCTCGTACTCCTGTTCCGCCAGCTCCCGATCCTCGAGCAGCATCCCTTTGAAGAGCGCGACCACCTCGCGTACCTCGGCCAGCGGCTTTCCCTTGATCCGTTCGGTCATCATGGACGCGGAGGCCTGGCTGATGGAGCAACCTTTGCCCAGCACTTTCACCTCCGCGATTCGGTCTCCATCAAGACGAAGCGACAGCTCCAACTCGTCGCCGCAGAGTGGATTGTGACCTCTGGTAGCCGCGTCGGGATTGTCGACCACCCCCCGATTTCGAGGATGGCGATAGTGATCTAGAATGATGTCTTTGTAAAGATCATCCAAGGAAGAAACCACCCATAATCTCCTTGGCCTTGTTTAGAGCACCGATCAGAACGTCGACCTCGTCCTTCGTATTGTAAATGTAGAAGCTGGCACGAGCCGTGGACGATACGTCGAGCCACTTCATCAACGGCTGGCAGCAATGGTGGCCGGCCCTGATCGCCACACCCTCCTGATCGAGGATCGTGCCCACATCGTGGGGGTGCACGTCGAAGAAGTTGAAGCTGATCACTCCCCCCCGGATCCGGGGATCCTGGGAGCCGAAGACGGTCAGATCCTTCACCTCACGCAGCTTCTCCAGGGCGTACGCCGTCAACTCCATTTCGTGTTGCCGGACGCTCTCCATGCCGAGCCGATTCAGGTAGTCTATCGCCACACCCAGGCCGATCGCCCCGGCGATGTCGGGGGTCCCTGCCTCAAACTTGTACGGGATATCGTTCCAGGTAGCCGTGTCGCAGGACACCT
>JAJYNT010000340.1 GCA_021786215.1 Chloroflexota bacterium
ACACTGCCGGCGACTCGGATCGCGAGCAGGAGCTCGCTCCTACAGCCTCCCAGCCCGCTGCTTTAGCAGCGGGTAAAGCCGGAGCGAGCTTGCCAGGATGGACCACTTGCCGCCGGGCGTGGCCCCTTTCGGCCCTCACTCCGCTGTCGGAAGACGAGCTATTCGCAGGGGCAACCTGCCTCGCGGAGAGGCAGCGAGGCGGTTTTCCTCCCGGATCTCGTCCCGCAGCTCTTTGCGCAGCACCACCACGTCGCGCGGCGCCTGGATACCCAGCCGGACGTGATCCCCGCTCACCTCCAAAACGGTCAACTCCACGTCGGTTCCGATGCTGATGCTCTCGCCGTTCCGTCGCGTCAGGATGAGCATCTCGCCGCCTCCGACCGTCGATCTCCCGTCCCGTTTCGAGACTGCGACTCCGACCGCGACGTCGCGGCTTCCATCTGCTGGAGGTCGAGGGCTCCTTCGGCCGTCAGGGGAATCGGATGGCGGACGGGGTACGACATGTCTTGAAGAATTACCTGTGCGCCCAACCGCTTCCGTGCGTTGATCGCCACCGGGGCCTTCAAGTTGATGGTGGGGTTTTCGCCCTCCGCCGACATGGTCACGATGCAGAAGATGTTCGGGCGCTCCGAGCGTGTCAGCTGGAGAAGCTGTCTGTCACCCGCGGCCAATGGCGCTCGGTAGTGGCGGTACACGAGGGAGGGATCGATCAGCACGAATCCCACGTGCGGGTCATCGACTGCCTGAAGGAGGTATAGAGGCGGCTCCAGTTCCAGGAGCGCATACCGGCCGTACTCCTCGAAACCCACAATCCCCTGAGGGAAGGAGAACAACTCCTCGTCAGCAACCTCTATCTGCTCCATGCCGTCAGGCAGCAATACGTCAATAACCACTGGGCACCCTCCTGCGTCCAATGAGTAGTGCGTCAAGCTGGTTCTGACACGTAGGGCACGTGGCGCGAACGAGCACAGCGCCACGGCTCTGCCCCGCCGCCCGGTCCACGTCATCCGGATACCGGGCGGCGGCGCACAGGGCGCCGCCCTACATACCCAGACCGCTGTGACAGAGCACTAGTGGGTAAGGAAGTCGAGAAGGCTTGGCTGGATGACTCGGGCACCGACATTCAGCGCCGCCTGGTAGACGCTCTCCTGCATCATCAGCTTTGTCATCACCTGTGCCACGTCGGCGTCCTGAACTTGCGACAACTCGGCCGTGACGTTGGTCTGCAGCGAGTTCAGCGCATCCTGGGTATCGCTGAGCCGCTGGGTGTTGGTGCCCACAACACTTCGAAGCGACGGAACGTCGTTGAGAGCGGTGGTCAGCTTATCGATCTGGCCGGCCGTCACGGCTCCCACATTCAGAAGCTGGTTTCGCATATCCAGCAGGGCCTGCAAACCGTTCGTTAGAACCTCGTCCCCCCCGACCGACACATCTCCACAGACGTTTATTCCCAGCTTGACGCCGGGTGCGATCTCGCGCTCCATTACGCTTGCGTCTCCGTTATAGACGATCGATGTCCCCGAGGAGTCCTCGGTGAACGGCGCCGTGCCGGGTCCGACCTGAAGGCCAGCGAGCAAGTACTTCCCGTCCTGGGTGGAGTTGACCGCTTGCATCGCTTCATGCAGGTAGCCGTCGATCTCCTGGCCTAGCGCCTCCTGGGAAGCGCGGTCCAGGGTTCCCGTGGCACCTTGCAGGGCCACATCCCGAGCCCGGGTCAGCACTGTGGATATCTGGTCGAGCGCCGAATCCGTTGCCTGTAACCAGTCTGTCGCCGAAGAGATGTTGCGCAGGTACTGGTTGTACTGCGCCGAGGTAGTCCGCAATGTCAACGCCAGGCTCACTCCCTGGGGATCGTCGGATGGCTTACTGAGCCTCTTGCCCGAGGCCAGCTGCTGCTGCAAGCTGGCCAGAGACTCGGTGTTGTTGTAGATATTCTGCCGCAAGTTGTCCACCATCATCCGGCTTGTGATGCGCATCCCCTCACCCCATCAGCAACGGTTATCGCCCGACGACGCCAACGCCGTTCACCAACTTGTCCAGCATCTCGTCCATGGCGTTCATCACCCGGGCAGAGGCCTCGTAGGCTCGTTGGAAGCGGACAACGTTGGTCGCCTCCTCGTCCAGCGAGACTCCAGAGAAGGATTCCCGGTTGGTGGTCAGGCGGTTCACCAGCAGATCCTGGTTAGTAGACATGTCCTGGGCTTGCTTGCTATCCACCCCCAGCTTGGAGATCAACGCGTTGTACCAGTCGGAGAGTGTGGTGGTGATGTTGGTCGAGGGCCCCTCGGCAATAGTCGTTGTCCCCGACTGGAGCGCCGAAGCTATGGCATTGGCCTGGTCGCCGTTCCCCGTCTGATTCGGGGCCGAAGCCGCCCCAATTAGATTGGGGTTGGATACCAGATCGGGATTAACCACGATGTTGGCTGCACTGATGGGGTTCGAATCGCTGGAGACGAAGAACAGGCGTCCGTTCTTGCCATCCTCGCCGTAGCCTGCCAGGTGCGCGTTGTTTACCAGGGTGGCCAGGCTGTTGGCCATCTGGTCAAGCCGCCAGGCCAGACTCTGACCGTTGTCACCACCAGAGACGCCGGACGGGTTCAGCGTCACGTCGCGAAGCTCACGCATCGCTCCCAACTGTCCATCGTTTTGCGACCATGTGATGGCCGCCTGACCACTCGTGTTCGTGGGATCGCCATCAGTGCTCCAGACCACGTCACCAAACGACGTGGTCCCATTAGCATTGGTCGTGTTAGGTAACTTGACCAGATAGTGCTGCGTATCCGCCTGCACCAGGATCTGCTTCGCCTGGGCATTGGGGTCATTGGCCACCGGGGGGTTGCTGGCGGCACCTAACCAGATGGTCACGGTGCCATCGCTCGCTTCCTGGTAGTTTATGTTCATGACTTTCGACAACTGGTCCAGCAGCAGGTCCCGCTGGTCGCGAAGATCGTTGGCCTGAGCCTGGGGCACCTTGACGTTTGGATCGTACTGGCTCGCCTGCGGAACTTCCACGGCCGCGATCTGCTTGTTCAAGCTGGCTATCTCGGACAACCAGGTGTTGACCTGGCTGACCTGAGATTGGATCTGGCCGTCGAGCGAAGTCTGGAGGTCAGTTAGTTGCGTGTTGTCACGCTGTATCACGTCGGTGAGAGCCGATGCATCCTGAATGACCGTCACCCTGGCAGCGTAGCTGTCCGGGTTGGCGCCCAGGTCCTGCCAGGCCCCCCAGAAATTGGTGAGGAGACTGTTGATCCCCTGATCCGACGGCTCGTTGAAAACCGACTCGATCTGCCCCAGGTTGTTCTGCTTGGTGTCCCAGTAACCCTGCGCGCTCGTTTGGCTTCTAACCTGGCTATCCAGAAAGCTGTCTCGCATCCGGCGGATGGAACTTATCTCGACTCCCGTGCCCAGCTGACCCGCCTGCCCCGCGATGGCCGCGATGGGCAGGGGAAATGGATCCGCCGCCACCATCTGGGCATCCTGACGGGTGTAACCGTCGGTATTGGCGTTGGCCACGTTCTGGGATGTCACGTTCAGGGCCACTTGCTGAGCCTGGAGCCCGCTGAGGGCAATGTTCAGGCCAAAGAAGGTGGATGTCATTGGCTACCTCGCACGGGCTCAAGCATGGCAATCCACAGCCATGGTGCTGGATACTCCAATCCTCGGCTGACCGGTCCTCGTATAGACGGCACTGGCGCCGACCGAGTGACGCAACTGTCGGATGGAGTCTCTCACACCTTCCAGCGACTTGCGCATCAATTGGAGGTTGCTTTCATTGGTTTCCTTGAGTCTGGCAACCGCCTGAGCCACGCGATGGCGGATCTCCAGCAACTCCTTCGCCTCTTCCCCGTCCAAGCGCTCGGCCAGCCCTTGCAGCGATACATCGGACGGAAGTCCCACCTGCCGTGCCACTTCCCCCGCCAATGCTCTGCGTCTCTGCTCCAGCCGGTCCATCTGCTCTATAAGGACACTCTTCTCCAGGGTCGCTTTCTCCAGAAGATCCAATCGCCCTTCCAGCACCGCGGTCCTTTCCCCTCTGGAAAGCTCCAACAGCATGGAACAGAGCCGCTCCTGCTCACGCATGATCGCAACCAGCTCGGTGCACTCGCCCGCCCACCGAGCCGAAACTTCTTCTACAACCTGATCGAGAGTCATTTCGTCCTCGACGCCAGGATCGCCTTGGCAATCTCCGAGTAAGATACCTGGTATCTCCCCTTCGCAACCGCAGCTCGCAACTCAGCCACCTTGTCCTCACGCACGTCGGGGGAATCCTGAACCGCTTTGCTCAGCTTCTGGAGAAGCTGGCCCTCATCGGAAATCACTGCCGAATCCGACCCGGATTGACGGCTGCCAGTCCCTCGCGCTCTCCGCTGCACCTGGTCCAGCTCTTGAGACCTGAGGGAATCCCGGACGATAGTGGACTGACTTGCGCTGCTGCTGCTGGAGATACCCATTATGTCTTCACCCTCC
>JAJYNT010000073.1 GCA_021786215.1 Chloroflexota bacterium
CTGCACGTTCAGACCAACACCCGCCAGGAGATGGTGCGGATAACCCGGCCCGTGGCGCAGGCGATCCAGCAGGCAGGCTGGAAGAATGGGCTTTGCCTCCTGTTCGTGCCACACACCACCGCCGGAATAACCCTTAACGAGAATGCCGACCCGGACGTGGTTCGAGACCTCCTCTATTCTATTGAGCGGCAGGTTCCCTCCACGGATCCCAACTACCGCCACTTCGAGGGGAATTCGGCAGCCCACATCAAGGCCAGCATGATGGGCTTTTCTCTGACGCTGATTGTACGGGAGGACCAACTCGTCCTCGGCAGATGGCAAGACATCCTCTTCTGCGAGTTCGACGGCCCTCGACAGAGGCAGCTGACGATGGAGTTTCTCCCCCTGTAGGACTCTGTTCCCGCCGGTGAGGCACGCCTGTAGCGGATACTTTCCGTCGGAAAGGCCGATTTTGTAGGCTCCAGGCCGGGGCAAACGGGCCATGGGTGGCGTCCTGGATGGCACGCCGAACACAGAAGCTCCCCGCGAGAGCTCAAGAAAAGCGGTCAGCTGGCCGATACCTGGTATGGGGCATGCTGTAGCGACGCTAGGGTAGTCCCCTTGACAATTGATGGCGAGGTGCCCTAGCATGAGTAACAGCTACTCAGACAAGGACCAACCCCCAGCGGTCTCTGCTTCCAACCCCGGAGGCAGCGGTAGTGAAAAGGAGAGGGGTGCCATGACTAGGGCTGATAGACTGATGAAGCTGCAGAGCCACGCTGTACCTCGCTCGAGCGAGCAGAGAGCAAAGGGGCAGCCCCGTAGCTTCAAAGAGATCACGGCAAAGGCTGTGTTTTCTAAGCCGATTGTGCTCTCCGAGGTTCTCGACATCCGCGGCAAGCGGTACTTCCAGAGTATTTAGCGGTTCGTGCCGAGGTATCAGCCATTCACCGACGATGAGCTGCCAGAGTTCATCTACCTCGACACGAGTTTTCTTGTCCTCGCAGCCGGCAGCCCAAGGGCCGAGGATCGGGAAGAAGCTTCTGACTTCATGGATCGCCTCATGGCCCACGGCACCTTCGTGGTCGTTAACAACCTTGTTCTCCTTGAGGCTTGGCATGTTGCGATGAAACAGGCAGCTAAAGAGGCTCTCCAAGCCGCCGGCGGGAGGTACAGGCAGAACGAACATGATATTCCGGCCTTCAGGAAAAGCATTGTCCCGAAGGCCCAGGAGTTAATGGATAAGATTGACCAGATCCTCGACAACTTCGTTGGCCAGGGCCAGGGGCATGTTGTAGAGCTTGGGCATGAGGACATGGCCAACGCACGGGTCTGCGTCCGGGACCATGGATTGAACAGCTACGACGCAGCACACGCCGGCACGATGCTCGCGTACGACCTCCATCACATAGCGACTAGGGATAAAGACTTCGCTGAGATTGAAGACCTCACCCTCTGGCTGCCCCAGGACCGCTATGAGAAGCTCCACGGCAACTGGTAGGCTCCCGGTATTATGTGGTTGGCCCGGTTGTCCCCAAGCCAGCTCCGACACCGGCAGCCAGTAGAAAGTGTGACGGCTTGCCCCTCTTGCCCGGCCACTTTCATGGCCCACTAATTGGACAGAAATCGCACGGCGCCCGCCCGCATCTAGGCACATTTAGCACAGCGTTAACACGGCCCTAACAATTGCTTAGTAGGCCAAGATCACAATACTATGTCGTAGGTGGCCGAGCAGAACCCAACAATACCAAGCGAGGATAATCCATTGAACAGACGTTTTGTGCTGCTGTTGTCGACCGTGGTGGCCGTCGGGTTGGGAATCGGCGCCTTCGCAGCATCGAAAACCACCTCATCAGGCCCTGTGGTTCAATCGCTCGCAAGCTTCCAGGGTCGATCGGGCTCGGGGCAGGGTGGGTTCAACCGCCAGGGAGCCAACGGCGCAACGGGTAACAGCAGTGCCTCCAACCAGGCCAATGGTGGAAAGTCCTCCCAGGGTCCACGGAAGGGCTCGCGCGGAGTCTTTGGATCGGTGGCCTCACGAGACGGCAACACCCTCACCGTGAACACTCAGCAGGGAAGTACGAAGGTGAACCTGTCTGGGGCCAAACTCCAGAAGACGGTTGACGGAACCACGAGCGACCTGAAATCTGGCGAGACGGTGTTGGTAATGGGCCAGCAAGGCCAGGACGGCGTCGTCACCGCCAGCAGCATCCAGATAAGGGCCTCAGGCTCCACCACCCCACAGGGGATGGCCGGGGGCCAAAGACGAGGCCAGAACCAGGGTCAGAGTCATCGGAACCGTCCGGTAGTGGGTACCATCTCCTCCGTCAGTGGTGACACCACGACGGTGAGCACTCAGCAGGGGGATGTGAAGGTCAAGTTAACAGGCGCCAAGATCGAGAAGACCGTCGATGCGACGGCCGACGACTTGAAGGCAGGTGAGAGGGTAATGGTTACCGGTGAGCAGGACAAGGATGGCAGCTACACTGCCAATGCCGTGGAGATCCTTCCATCCGGTTCTTCGTCGACGCCAAGATCCGGCACCCAATCGGCCCAGAGCGCGGCGGTCACTCCCTAGGTACTTGCCCTCGGAGCCTAGGTTGAGTGGTGCGAAGGTGTTATGATTCATGGATGGCTACCCCAACTGGGTGGATAGTGGTTGCGGTTGCCTGAGTGCCGCCGGCTTGATTATCCTGCTGGCGCTTCTGGCAGGCTTCGTCCTGCTGCGAGGCGTCGTTGCCTAAAGTGAGTGTTGCCCATGTCTAGTGGAACCGTACTCGTTGTGGACGACGAAAAGAACATCGTGCAGTTGGCTAAGCTCTATCTGACGAGCGAGGGCTACAGCGTTGAATCCGCCTTCAATGGCGTCGAGGCGCTGGACAAGGTGAAGTCTCACCACCCAAACCTGGTGGTGCTGGATCTGATGATGCCCCAGATGGATGGATGGGAGGTGTGCCGCCGTCTTCGGAAGGAGAGTGACATTCCCATCATCATCCTGACCGCGAGAGACGACGATGTGGACAAGATTATCGGTCTGGAGCTGGGCGCGGACGACTACGTCACCAAGCCCTTCAATCCGCGGGAGTTGGTCGCACGGGTCAAGGCCGTCCTACGGCGCTATCAGTCCACGGAGCGGACGACCAGACAGCTCGAGGCAGGCGACATCAAGATCGATCTCGACCGCCGCGAGGTAACGGTTGCCGGAAAAGTCGTTTCGTTAAGAGCCAAGGAGTTTGACCTGCTGGCAGCTTTCTCCAAGCAGGTTGGAGTTGTTCTGGACAGGGAGCGGCTGTTGAACAACGTCTGGGGCTACGACTACGTAGGCGACACTAGAACCATCGACGTCCACGTCACCTGGCTCAGGGACAAGATCTCCAACAGCGAGACTACCCGTATCCAGACTGTCTGGGGTGTTGGCTACAAGATGGTGGTCACCGCCGCGGAGGAAAAAGAAGTTGTTCCACAGCCTCAGGGCTAAGCTGGTCGCTTCTTACGGGCTGGTAATACTGCTCTGTCTGCTGCTGGCAGGTTCGGCCTTTGTGTATATGCTGCGTGACTACCAACGACAGCTGAAGCTGAATCAGCTGTCGGATCTGGCTGTGCCGATCACATGGCAGGTCAGGTTGCTGGAACGAGCCGGCACCACTCCTGGCCAGATGGCGGCCTTCCTCCAGGACAGGGCCTCAGAGATGGGTGTCCGTATCCTGCTGGTAGATTCCAGCACCGGGGATGTGGTAGCAGACACGGGCGGCGTATTGCAGGGTACCCGCATTCCGATCACTCCGGCGCGGCAGCCGAAGGGCAACCCCGACCAGGTTTCGGTCACCTACGTCCGCGAGGGGCACCCCAGTTTCGTTTTCGTGGTTACCGAGACCCGTCCGAGCCCCGCAGACGGAATAACACCAAAGGCACCTTCCTACTTTGTTGCTCTGGCTGTGCCCGAGCAAAGCCTCACCTCCAGTTGGCTGGAGCTGGCTCCAAGGCTCTCTTTCGCCGCCCTCATATCGCTTATCGTGTCGATCGCCGTGGCCTTCCTGCTGTCCCGCTCCATCTCGAAGCCCATCGCCGCGATAACGAAGGCTTCCGAAGAGATGGCCAAGGGCAAGTACGACCAGAACATCACAGTCACCAGCAAAGACGAGGTGGGCCGGCTTGCGGAGGCCTTCAACGCAATGGCTCGCCAGGTCAGCACTTCCCATCGGACCATGCGGGACTTTCTTGCCAACGTATCCCACGATCTGCGGACACCGCTCACCTCGGTACAGGGCTTCTCGCAGGCAATGATGGATGGCACCATCAAGACTTCAGAGGAGTATGCGGAAGCCGGCCAGATCATCAACGACGAGGCCGGTAGAATGCGCAGGCTGGTCGAGGATCTGCTGCTCTTGTCCAAGATCGAATCGGGGCAGTTGCCTCTGGATAGGGGCGAACTGGATCTAAGGGAACTACTCCGCGTCTGCGTGAAACGTGCCGGCCCC
>JAJYNT010000165.1 GCA_021786215.1 Chloroflexota bacterium
GTGCTTCGCACAGGGTTCCCGGAACCCTGAGGTACTCAGGATGACACTGGTCAGAACCATTGTGTCGCCGCACTAGACGGGTCCAGGGCACGCGACGCTAGCGAGCGTGGCGTCGCGGCCTGGCGGGGTTTGGGGTGTCCCCAAGAAACGCTCAACTCACACCCCTAATGGAGAGTGAGATGACCGACAACAACATCATCAGCATCACCGATCTCACGAAGGTGTACGCCATGGGCGAGGTGCGAGTGAACGCCCTGGCGGGGGTATCCCTGGAGATCAAGAGGGGCGAGTTCGCCTCCATCATGGGTCCCTCGGGCTCGGGGAAATCCACCCTGATGAACGTCCTGGGCTGCCTGGATCAGCCGACGAGCGGCAGCTACCGGCTGGACGGGATCGAGACCAGTCGCCTTTCCGACAACCAGCTCGCCTGGATCCGTAGCCGCAAGATCGGCTTCGTCTTCCAGGGCTTCAACCTGCTCCCCCGCACCAGCGCCTTGGAGCAAGTGGAACTGCCGCTGATCTACACCGGGGCAAACAACCGGCGCCGGCGAGCCATAGAAGCCCTGGAGGCGGTGGGCCTGGCCGAGCGGGTCCACCACATGCCGACGGAGCTGTCGGGCGGCCAGCAGCAGCGGGTGGCTATCGCCCGGGCCCTGATCAGCGACCCGGTGTTGATCCTGGCCGACGAGCCCACCGGGGCCCTGGACACCAGGACCAGCGAGGAGATCATGGGTCTGTTCAAGCGGCTGAACGAGGAGCGGGGGATCACAGTGCTGCTGGTGACCCACGAGCCCGACGTGGCAGCCCACACGAGGCGGATCATCCACCTGAGGGACGGCAAGGTCACCAGCGACGAGCGCCGGGAGCCGGACGTGGAGACGGGGAGAAACGGGGGCGAGGAGATGGGGAGAGAGGGGATTCTCCCTCTCTCCTTGGGAGAGGGTCGGGGTGAGGGCCGTCGCCTGACTCCCGACTCCCGACCCCTGGCCCCTATGGGAGGCGAGCGATGAAGCTCACCGATAGCTTGCGCGTATCCCTGCGGGGGCTTTCCGCCAACAAGATGCGAACAGGGCTGACCATGCTGGGGCTGATCATCGGCGTGGCCGCTGTGATCGCCCTGATGAGCGTGGGCAAGGGGGCCGAGGCCAGCATCGTGGCCCAGATCCAGGGTATGGGCACCAACCTGCTCTTCGTCAGCCCGGGCACCACCCAGACGGGCGGCGTGTCCAGCGGGGCGGGCACCGCCGTCACCCTCACCTACGAGGATGCCATGGCCCTGGCGAGCCTCCCGACGGTCTCGGGGGTGGCCCCCGAAGCCTATGGGATGGGCCAGGTGATAGCGGGGCCGATGAACTCCCGAACCCGCATCACCGGCACTACGCCCGACTACGAGCGGGTTCGCAACTTCCACGTCGCGCAGGGGGAGTTCTTCACCCAGCAGCAGGTGGACTCCCGCGCCATGGTGGCGGTGCTGGGGAGCCAGACAGCCCAGAACCTCTTCGGGCAGGTGAGCCCCGTGGGCCAGAACGTCCGCATCGTCAGCGCCATGAACGGTGTGGGCTTCAGCTTCAGGATCGTCGGGGTCATGGAGTCGAAGGGCTCGCAAGCCTCGGGCAACCAGGATGACGTGGTCTTCATGCCGATAACGACCCTCCAGGAACGGCTGTTCGCTCAACGGACGGCCGGGGGCGGCCGCAGCGTGCAGAGCATCAACGTCCAGGTTGTGTCGCAGAGCGCCATGGGGGACGCCGTGCAGCAGATCGGCGACCTCCTGCGCCAGCGCCACCGGGTGATCCAGGACGACTTCCTAATCAAGAGCCAGGACGACATGCTGGCCACCGCCACCCAGGTCACGGGGGTGCTCACCCTGCTGCTGGGGGCCGTGGCGGGCATCTCCCTGGTGGTGGGAGGGATCGGCATCATGAATATCATGCTGATCTCGGTGACGGAGCGGACCCGGGAGATCGGGATTCGCAAGGCCATCGGCGCCCGTCGGCAGGACATCATGACCCAGTTCCTGGTGGAGGCGGTGCTGGTCAGCGTGGTCGGCGGGATCGTGGGCATAGCCGCGGGCATCGGCTTCTCCCAGCTTATCTCGGGCGTCAAAGTAGCGGGGCAGGTGCTGAACACGGTGGTGGTGCCGGAGTCGGTGCTCCTCGCCTTCGCGGTCTCCGCCGCCATCGGGATCTTCTTCGGCATCTACCCGGCTACCCGCGCCTCCAGGCTGAACCCCATCGAGGCCCTGAGGTATGAGTGAATCTTCACGGGATTTTCATACCTTTTCCACATCCTGGTGCTACCCTGATGCTGCAGGTGTGAAATCGGGAGGCATTCTCATGGGAAAGAAGGTACTGGTCGCCGACGACGACGGCAAGGTCGTGGACGTCATGAAGCTCTACCTGGAGAGGGATGGCTACCAGGTCCTCACTGCCGGGGATGGCAGAACTACCCTCCAGGCCGTGCGGGAACTGCACCCCGACCTGGTGCTGCTGGACCTCATGATGCCGGAACTGGACGGCCTGGACGTCTGCCGTCTTCTCCGGACGGAGTCCAACGTTCCCATCATCATGCTGACCGCCCGGACGACGGAGAACGACCGGGTCCTCGGACTGGACCTAGGTGCGGACGACTACGTGACCAAGCCTGCCAGCCCCAGGGAGGTGGTGGCCCGGGTGCGGGCGGTTTTCCGGAGGGTGGCCGAGCGCGAGGCCGAGCGAGGGCCGCAGCAGCTTCGCCTGGGCGAGTTGACGGTGGACTTCCGGCGCCACGAGGCGAAGGCAGGGGAGGAGCGGGTGCCCCTCACCCCGACGGAGTTCAGGCTGCTGAAGGTGCTGGCGACGGAGCCGGGTCGCGCTTTCAGCCGAACGGAGCTGGTCGACCAGGTGCTGGGAAGCGGCTACGAGGGGTTCGAGCGGACCATCGACGCCCACGTGAAGAACCTCAGGCGCAAGATCGAGTCGGATCCGTCACAGCCCCGATGCCTGCTAACCGTCTTCGGGGTGGGCTACAGGCTGGAGGACACAGCGCCATGATCCACAGCCTGCGGGCGCGGCTGCTGATCGCTTTCATTCTAGTGGTGGGGGTGGCCCTCGGCGGCATGTCGCTCTTTGCCAGCAGCAGCACGAGTACCGAGTTTCAGGGCTTCATGGAGCGCCGTGCCCAGATGGGCTACCAACGGTTCCAGATGGTGCTCGGCAGCTACTACGCCCAGAGCCGGGGCTGGTCCGGCGTGCAGACGGCGGTCGAGCACATGGCCGAGGCTACGGGCGACCACATCCTGCTGGCCGACAACCGGGGCACCATTGTGGCGGATTCCGAAGGAAGGCTGGCGGGACAACCAGCGGGCAAGTGGCAGCCGACTGTTGCCATCACCTATCAAGGGGCACAGGTGGGCGTCGTCTACCTTAACCCCGGGCCATCACCCGAGGTGCCCGGGGAGACGGCCTTCCTCTCCTCCGTGAACCGCTCTCTGGTGCTGTCGGCCGGTGCCGCGGCCTTCCTCGCTCTGCTGCTGACCGCTGTCCTCTCCCGCCGCATCCTCGGTCCCGTGGAGGCTCTAACTCGTGCTGTGAGGGCGATGGAGGGAGGGGACCTGGGCCAGCGGGTGCAGGTTCAGTCGAGCGATGAGGTCGGAGAGCTGGCCACGGCCTTCAACGCGATGGCGGGAAGCCTTGCTCGCAACGAGGAGCTTCGCCGGAACATGGTGAGCGACGTGGCCCACGAGCTGCGCAACCCGCTCTTCAGCATCCGGGGCCACGTGGAGGCCGTTCTGGATGGGTTGCTGTCGCCCGACGCCAGGACCATGGGCTCGATCCACGAGGACGTGATGCTGCTGAGCCGCCTGGTGGAAGACCTGCAGGAGCTGGCTCTGGCGGAGGCGGGACAGCTCAAACTGGACAGGAGCGCCACCGACCTTTCGGATGTGGTCCATCGTGCCCTTCGGGCTGCCGAGCCCCAGGCATCGGCAAAGGGTGTGGCTCTGCTGAAGAGCCTGCCCGAGGAGCTGCCCGCCGTGGAGATCGACGCCGGCCGGATCGGGCAGGTGCTTCAGAACCTTCTGAGCAACGCGCTGGCCCACACGCCGGAAGGTAACACCGTCACCGTCTCCGCCAGCAGTTATCAGCCCTCAGCTATCAGCCGTCAGCTATCAGCACTCAGCACCCAGAACTCAGCATCCGGCGCGTCCTTCGTCCGAGTGAGCGTGTCGGACACTGGCTCCGGCATACCGAGCGAGCACCTGCCCCACGTCTTCGAGCGGTTCTATCGGGCGGATCCCTCTCGCTCCCGCTCGAGCGGAGGAAGCGGGATCGGCCTCGCCATCGCGAAGCAGTTGGTGGAGGCCCACGGGGGGAGGACTTGGGCTGAGAGCGAGCTGGGAATCGGGAGCGTTTTTCATTTCACGCTCCCGGTGGCGGCGGAGGGCTTCGGAGGTGAAGAGCATGGAAGTCACGGCG
>JAJYNT010000017.1 GCA_021786215.1 Chloroflexota bacterium
ACAGCTGGATGCTGTGGTTATCCCTGACTATGGTCCTGCTCAGATCGCTCCTTCCACACTCGGGGGCTTCACGTCACCCTGGCTGACCGCCGCGATCATCGTGGCCGTATTTGCCGTCTTGATTGCCCTGGGCGTTGTAGCGGAGCTTGTCCACCGTAGCCAACTGGTGCACTGAAGGCTTCTTGCAGCCAGGGATATCGTTTTCTTGAGAAGGCAGGGATACAGATGGACGAGCGAATCGAAGAACTGCTCGATGGGGTCCGACGCACCGGCGTCAGCTTTCTGAATCTCCAGTTCACCGACGTATCCGGCGCGATCAAGACGGTGAGTCTTCCCGCGGGTAGGCTCCGCGGTGCCCTGGAAGATGGTGTCTGGTTTGATGGCTCGGCGGTAGAGGGGGCCGCGAGAGTTGTGGAGAGCGACCTCTATCTTCGTCCGGACCCATCGACGTTCGTGCTCCTACCCTGGGAGTCGCAGCCGACGGCCCGGTTGATCTGCGATCTCTGCCTGCCGGATGGTGCCCCGTTTCCAGCCGATCCTCGCAACGCCCTGAGAGCCGTTCTGGCGGAGGCAGCCGAGCTGGGCTTCGATTATCGGGTGTCCAGCGAGTTGGAGTTCTTCGTCTTTGAGGATGGAGACTCGGCCACTGCCTGCCCGACATTGAAGCCGGTGGATAGGAGCGGATACTTCGAGGTTCCCGACGATCGAGCGGAAAGGTTATGTTTCAGCACCGTGCTGGCGCTGTCGAGCGTCGGATTCCAGGTGGAGACAACCCACCACGAGGTGGTTGCCGGCCAGCAGGAGATCGATGTGGCAGAGCTTGGAGCCTTGGAAGCTGCCGATGCCATTGTGACGCTCAAGAGCGGGCTAAAGGCCTTTGCCAGCAGGGACCATCTGCTTATCAGCTTCATGCCCAAGCCGATCGAGGGGGTCAGCGGGTCGGGATTGCATCTTCAACAGCGGCTGGTCGATCCGAGAGATGGCTCCAACCTGTTCCAGGACCCTGGAAACCGCTACCATCTATCCGATCTGGGTCGCTGGTTTGTGGCCGGCCAGTTGGCACATGCACGCGGGCTGTGTGCTGTGGTCGCTCCCCTGGTCAACTCCTACAAGCGGCTATTGGGGGGCGCCGAGGCCCCTTCCAGGATCTCCTGGGCTCGCGTGAATCGTGGGTCGCTCATACGTATTCCCGAACTGAGGTTGAAGACCGGCACTCGGGTGGAGTTCAGGGCCTCGGATCCCGCCTGCAACCCATATCTTGCACTCGCTGTGATGCTGGAGGCTGGCCTGGACGGGATTCAGAATAAATCATCCCTGCCGGCGCCTGTGGAGCAGCTGGATGGGTTGGAGGACCGGGAGGAACGGGTGGATCCCCTGCCGGAGACCCTCGAGGAGGCGCTGGAGGAGCTGGACTGGGATCCGGTAGTGCGGGCCGCGCTTGGACAACCGATCTACGAGCGCTTTCTCGCCGTCAAGGCTCGGGAATGGCTCGCATACCGCAGACACATAAGCTCGTGGGAGCTGGAGACCTACCTTCGGCGCGCTTAGATCCGGCCGTCTCCCGCATCGACCCTCCAGACCTCGCGCGTAGGTAGCGTGATCCGAACGTGCTGCCCGCCCACATCCTAATGGGCCGATTTTTCCGGAACGTTCCCCGATTTGGGCACTGGGCATTGACGGCACGGGTTGCCGTCCCGTATTCTCCTGCAGGTTCAACTTGCAACTTCTTTTTGTGTTCCCCCGACTACTCGTTCTGTCTGTCTGACATATCCTCCGGATACCGGGAGGTTGCCTTGACCACGTTCGCGCGCCAGCTTCTCCTGTTGCTGTCTCTGCTTGTGGCTCTCGTTGGTGTCGTCCCTGTTGCCCATGCCGATCCCGCTGTTCCAAACAACAAGGTTGGCATAAACGTGATCCGCTGGTTCGACGCCCAACACCTGAGCGCGGTTTCCAAGATCGTCAACTCCTCCGGCGGCGATTGGGGATATGTGCTCGTATTGCTGGTCGACGAGGACTGGCAGAACCCGGCGCGGATCCAGCAATTCCTGGACAACGCCGATCGCTACCATCTGATCCCCATTCTGCGGCTCTCCACCCATCAGGACAGCATGTACTGGGTCAAGCCAGCGCCGGATCAGGCTTTGCAGTGGAAGAAGTTTCTCACCGGACTGAAGTGGCACACCCCCGCTACCTATCTTATCGTGGGCAACGAGCCGAACCTTGGCATCGAGTGGGGCGGGCAGCCGAACCCCCAGGAGTACGCTCTTTACTTGAAGTCGTTCCTGGACACCTTCGCCGACGTTCACGATCGATTCAAGATCCTTAACGCTCCTTTCGACCTGTCCAACCTCACTCAGCCGGGGATGATGGACGAGTTCCAGTTCCTGGCGGGTATGAAAGCCGAGGTCCCGGACATCTTCACCCGGCTGGACGGCTGGGCCAGCAACCCGTACCAATTCTTCGAGGACAGGGGGGTTCGCTTCACTTATCGTGGCTACTCCCTGGAGTTGGATTACATCGGGGTGAACCTGCCGGTTTTCATCACCGAGTCCTACATCGGCTTCGTGAACGACCCACGGGCGATCGCTCAGTACTACCAGACTGCCTTCAACTACTGGCTGAAGGATCCCAGGGTGGTGGCGGCCACACCACACTTCTATAACCCGGAGGCGAAAGTCTTCTGGATGTTCGATGCCGACGCCGCGGGGAACCCGATAAACCTCTCTCCCACGGCGGCAATGATCCGGCAGATGCCCAAGGTTGCCGGCAGCCCCAACTTCGTCACGACCCTATCGTCGATGACCATGCCGGGGGGAGCTTCGGCGGTGGTGCTGGTGGGTGGTAAGCTGGACTACCCGATCCCCAACGGTCACTTCTACTCCCAGGCCAACGGCTCTCCGCTGGGGAGGAGCCCCTACGGATACAGCATCACAGACGACTCAGGGGTGCCCTTCTGGAGTGAGTTTCAGCGGCTGGGCGGCGTTGACGCGCTGGGCTATCCCATTTCTCGTCGCTTCTTCATGGATGGTTTCATCTGCCAGGCCACCCAGAAGTTCATACTTCAGTGGCGACCGGATCAGAAGCAGGTGTGGTTCGTCAACGTCTTCGACGTTCTCTCCGAGAAGAACAAGGATGACTGGCTGTTCACGGTTCGTCAGACCCCTCGTCGACCCGACAGCTCGGCCGACGCCGGGCTGAGCTGGGCTGCCATACAGCAGCGCCACTGGCGCATCCTGGATGGGGATCCGAAGATCAAGGCGTTCTTCGAGGCCGACTCGGACCCTCTCGCCCACTTTGGCCTGCCGATCAGCCTCGCGGACATGGGGAACGCTGTGGTGCTGCGGGCCCAGCGGGCAGTTCTACAGCGGTGGAAGGTGGATGTCCCCTGGGCGAAGGCGGGGGACATCACGGTGGCTAACGGGGGTGACATCGCCAAGGAGGCCGGATTGCTGCCGATAGAGGCGACTGTGCTGGAATCCCCGCCGCCGGTGTCGCCCGGTACCCGGTGAGAGTTGCTATAGAGTGAGAGTGTCCCCGGCCATCAGGCGTTATGCTACTTAGATCACCATGTTGGCGTAGAGTTGTTCGAGGCTCATATCCGGGTTCACGCTCTTCGCCGACTTTAGGGTTAGCGTGGCAGCTGCTATTCCCAGCCTCATCACCTCGTCCACCGGCATCTGATTGATCAGTCCGTAGAGGACGGCGGCTGCCAGGGCGTCTCCCGCTCCTGTCCAGTCGGCGATGTCGGATCGGATGGCGGGGATCCTTCCATGCCCTTCGGAGGTGGCGTAGACCAAACCCTCCTCGGCCAATGTGATGATCGCCACCTTCACCCCGAGCGCTACCATCCTCCTGGCTGCCTCCAGGGCACCCTCCGCGCTGCCGATGGTGGTGTCCAGCAGCGCCTCGGCCTCGGCTCGATCGGGGGTCACCAGGTAGAACTCCGATAGGTGGGGGCGTATGGCGTAGGCGCGGCGCACACATGCCGGATCGAGGCCCACGGGGACTCCATCCTCCTTCGATAGGGAGAGGGCCATGGCTGCCGCCTCTCGCTCGACGTTGCCGTCCACCATCACCATCTTCGCGTTCGAGAGCAGCTCCCTCTGGGTCAACAGATACTCCGGGGTGATGATCCTCAACTGGTTCACATCATCGAGAGCGTAGCCCTGCCGATTCTCGTCCGTGAACATGGCTAGACAGGCGCCGGTGGTGTGGTCCGGGCTGAGTATGACTCGGCTCACGTCCACCCCGGCCGCCGCGGTGAGATCCAGAAGTCGCTGGCCCAGCAGGTCGGTTCCCACAACAGAGAGGAGGGTGACCCTCACCCCGAGCCGCGCCAGGTTCTCGGCGACGTTCCGACCGCAGCCTCCCTCGCAAAGCCGGATCTGCGCGGGGTTGGAAGTGCCTGGCTGGATCGGAGCCAGAGGGCGGATCTTGACATCGAGGCAGGTA
>JAJYNT010000473.1 GCA_021786215.1 Chloroflexota bacterium
GGAGGCCGGCGATCTCGCCGTACTTGGGGTTGATGGGCAGGATCCGGCCTCCGTACTTGAACTCGAGAAGGTACTTGAGAGGCCTGCCGTTGATCTTGGAGAAGTCGTCCGAGGCCCCGACAATGGCCACCGACTGGGGTTCAAGGATAGCGCGCAGGGACTCACGCTGAGCAGTCACTGTTCTTCCCCCGGACTCGGAACTTGGTTAGTAGCTATGGCTAGCAGGCAGTATCAGAGTGCCGGGCAGGGATTCCTATGTCAACCGTTGTGGCGGAGGCGCGGCGACGGCCCTGGAAAGCTCGCCCGCTGTGGACTGGACTGCGGGGAGCAGCCGCTCCACCCGCGCCTCGTCCAGCCGCGCTCTGGGACCATAGACCGTCAGGCACCCAACGACCTGGCCGTGCCCATCTCGCAGCGGGGCGGACACGGCCGACGCCAGGAGTGCTCTCTCCTCGTAGCTCACGGCGTAACCGCGGGCCCGGATATGGGCCAACTCGCGTCGCAGGGCAACGGGGTCGGTAATGGTATAGGGGGTAAGAGGGACAAGGCCCGAGACCTCGATGACTCGCTCGACGACCTCCTGGGGCATGTAGGCAAGCAGGAGCTTTCCCGTTGCCCCGCAGTAGAGGGGTTCCGGCTTGCCAACCTCCATGGTGTAGCGTATGGCGTTGAAGCTCTCCACCTGCGCGAGACAGACTCGCTCCAGGCCGTAGGGAATGTGAAGGCACACAGTCTCACCGGACAGTTCCCGTAGACGCTCCATATGGCGCTGGGCAACCCCAAGGAGAAGGTTCCGCTCGCGCAAGAAGACAGAGGCCATCCTCACGAGACCCAAACCCAGTCCATAGCGTTGAGTCAAGGGCTCCTGAACGACAAGGGCACGCCCGGCCAAAGCGTTGAGAAGTCCGTGGACAGTGCTCTTGGGCAGACCGGTCCTTTCGGAGATCTCCGTGACACCCAGGCCTCCTGCTTCATCCTGGAGGCAGGAAAGCACATCCACGACGCGATCAACCAACCGCAAGGATAGCCTCCCCTCGGTGTTCGACGTAGTCGAGCGAGTGTTCAGTTTCTACATCGTAGACTTCCCGCACACGCTTGTCAAGGCCAATCCCAACTCGTCGCGGTTGCAGAGCGTGTGTCCGAACTGGGGTCAAACCGTGTTGCTGGCAGTCTGAGTGTGGTTAGGGAAGGCGAAGGCCGGGCTGATTCACCAAACAGGCTGCCTGGCCGTGGCCCTGGCGCCGGCAGTGCTGGTGAATTCGGTGGCTCCGGGCACGATGGCGGGCACGCGCATGACGGCCAACCTCGACCCCCAGTACACCGAGAGGGCGGTCAGCCTGCCCCTCACCCGCGACTTCACCGCCAAGGAGGACGTGGTGGCGCAGGTGCTGACGCTGCTGCGCAGCGACAGCACCACCGGCCAGACCATCTGCGTGGACGGGGGCAGGGTGTTCCACTAAAGCGATGTGGTGTCAGCTTGCAGGACGGGGTACTCGACAAGCCGGATGAATGGCGACAGAACTGGCCAATCGCTGGACGTGAAACACCACTCGACCCGGCGAGCCCTCCAACAGGCAATGGAATTCCCGCTGCTATGCTGGTGCACGGTAGGGTTGCCACCGTCCGACAATGCTATCACACGGCCAAGCGTAGGAAGCTAGCTAGCGAACTTAGGTCGTGCTCCCAGAGGATCGCGACGCCGCCGTCCTGGGCATCCTCCAGATTCTTCAGCTTGAAGACTCCCGAGAGAACTGCCGCGGGGCAGGCCTGTTGACCGAAAGCCTCTCGCCAGTGCCCCGCTTTGCCACCAACCTCACGGTTCAGTCTCTTGACGCTATTTGTACCGCTATTGCTGACCTTGCATTCGATTAATAGCAGGCGACCGTTATGAAGGCCTACTGGGACATCGTATTTGGTGTCTGCGACGATCACCTCTCCGACACAGTACTCCCCCCGGGCAAGGTCACCAACTACATTGATCTTTCTGTTGCGGACCTCGACGAATCCGGCATCTCGGAGAACGCCACGAACCTTCGCTTGCTGGCGAACAGCCGATGTGTTTCGCCGCTCAGTCTGTACTCGCTGGACGGCCATCAACCCAGCGGTCCAGCGGATCGCCGTGTAGCGCTCAGGGGCTGTTGGGGCTCGCTGAGGCACTGCAAAAAGCCAAGGAAAGCGGTCTTGGTCGAGACCGGTCGAGATCACTGACGCGGCTTTGCGGGCCAAGTCGGGCGGCAATCCGCGGCGGGTGGCGATGGAGGTCTCGGCCAGCGTATCCAGATCGTCGGCGCTCACTGGTGGTCCTCCCAGATACCGCGCCGCCTCGATGAGGCCAGCCTGGTCCGAAAGGGCATTTCCACTGCCCAGATCACGGAGATCGTCCGTAGCCGCGAAGAGCCGCGTGACTACCTCAATCCTCTCCGCTAGGACTGTCCTGTAGCGTTCACCGCCTTCAGCAGCTCGCTCCTCGATGAACACCTCAATGGCTTCGGTACGGGACCTTTCCAGCGACTGTCTATCCCATTGCGGCGGACAGGCCGCGGCTGATGGTGTCATCAGAGTATGCCCTTTGCGGAAAATCGAAGGGCTTCCATCTCGCGGGGCTCGAACTTCTCCAAGCCGCCGTGGTAGGTCCGACCATTTCCCCGAAACGAATCGCGCGCCTCGTTGAGGCGAACGACGAGGGCCTTGAGCTCGTCTGGGCTTAGCGCTCGCTTGGGATAGATGCCGTGCGCGACGTTGACGATTGCCAATCCATCAGGATTCAACGCAAAACGCGGTGGTCTCCGAGCCATGTATGACACCACAATAGGCGCTGGCCTCCAGTGCCCCAGGAACCACCAGGGGTGACGATGCGAAGGGATATACCGCGAATCAATGGGCGGCCGGTCTCCATGCGCCTCTTCGCCGCGTCGCAGATAGGCATCGAGCTCCGGGTGCGCACTCCTGTTGATGGATGGCGGCACATCCAGGAGTAGTCGGCGCTCTGGAGCATCACGAATGATTCCGTTGGAGGAAAGTATCTCGTCAGCACCAACAATCGCCGGCCGACACCAGGCCGAGATACCTAGCTCCGCAGCTCTGTCTCGACTTAGGATGAAGAAGTCGTTGGCCCCGGTGACAAGACCTCGGTGGACGCGGGCGATTTCTCCCAGTCTCGCCGTGTCGTCCTCGATAGTGCCGTCACGCGCGCTCAAGGTGAGCGTCCAACGGGAAGCCCGCCGTAGAGCGTCCGAGCTGACCTCGCTCCCGCCATCAAGTTGGTGCAGGTCAGCGGTACGACCAACGGTTCGAAAACGAACGGTGGGCCAAGCCGACCCAACCTCAAAGCAGGCGATCACGGCGGTCGTCATCGCGTCGGCGAAAGGAACCGCTCTCGGGTCGACAAGATGGAGCGCCCTCACCCCGAGATTATCCAGGAGTAGTCTACGCAGGGCATGACCGTAGTTTACATCAAGCCACTCGGCGCTGGTAACAAAGCAACCTAGGTCCCCCGGTCTAGCATACCGGGCGGTGGCTAGGTAGAAGTAGACATGAAGGCCGGCAAGAGCCGATAGGCGCAGCCCAAGCCGACGTGCCGTACGCACAGCCCACTCTTTTGCATCTGGAGTCAACTGGTGATGTCTGACATAAGGTGGATTGCCTATGAATGCGGTTCGATCCAGACAACGAGGCAGGTCAAGCCCGGTATAGTCAGCTTGGAGAACGGTCACCGCAACCGCGCCGAGCACCTTGAGCACCGCACGGGTTAGGATCGTCTGCAACGGATCCAAGTCCACGGCGACGATCTGCAGGTCCTTCCTTCTCCGAGCGATAGACGCGACAAATCGCCCGCTTCCACAGCCGGCATCCACGACTCGCGTAGGGTTGAAACCCATGACCCACTCGACCATTGGTTCGACTATCTCTGGAGGAGTGTAGAACACCCCCGTCTCACGCCGCTCAGACGACATCCGAATGCTGCAGAATCTTGCGCCCAAGGGATCGTGGCCGGCTCGAATAGAGGCGGCGACATCGGATAGCTCCCCCCCCGGAGTGCCTTCTAGCGCGGAGGCCATCTGGAGGAGCCCACGCTCTGCCTCTGAGAGGGCACCTCCTGAGCAGGCCGCACCCAGGTCGAGAGCCAGTCGCAGCAGTCTCTGCTCTCTTTCAATCGTCAGCTGGGTGGGCATGACAGGAGTCGCGGCCGATGACATTTCCGAG
Organism: Chloroflexota bacterium; assembly: GCA_021786215.1. The sequence goes on from JAJYNT010000473.1 coordinate 4,204, forward strand.
CCCCGGCTCTCACTGCTGGTCATAGGGAGATCAAGTAGCATCTGGTACTGTCGACGTATGGAGGCTGAACTCACTTTCGATAACCCGAAACCGACTTGAGTGCTCAAGACAGAGCCGCCAGACGTGCGCTGTCGCGAGCCCCGGCAGTCGAAGATACTTACGTGTGGCTCCTAGGCCAGCCTGGCAAGCGTCATCTTCTTTCACAGAGTGAGCGTCACCAGCGTGCTTGGCTAGATAGTAGGAAAGA